>DATMYB010000519.1:0-2643 GCA_035561215.1 Syntrophomonas sp.
AACTTATGTTGGTCAGGAGAAAAGCATGAATATTTCGAGGGGGTTCATTATGGGTAAATTGATGCCGTTACATCATCTGGCCCTGGGGGCTTGCGGAAAAGTCAGTCAATTGACCGCCGATGGCAATACGCGAAGAAGGATGCTTGATCTGGGCCTGACCCACGGTACCCGGGTGGAAGCTCTGCAAAAAAGTCCTTCCGGCGATCCGGTTGCTTATGAGATTCGCGGCGCGGTAATTGCCCTGCGCTCCGAAGAAGCGTCGCAAATCATCGTAGAGGTGCTTTAAAACTGACGGCGGAGGGCTTAAAGGGTGGGCTTTATACAAATGTACGGCGGGGAAAAGCGGGACACGTACAGCTTCGACGGGCAGGACGAGGATCTGGTCATTGCTTTAGCCGGTAATCCCAATACCGGGAAAAGTACGGTCTTCAACAGTTTGACCGGTCTCAATCAACATACCGGCAATTGGCCGGGCAAGACGGTTACCCATGCGCGGGGACAATATTTCCATCAGTGCCGGAGCTTCACCCTGGTGGATTTGCCCGGAACGTACTCCCTTTTCGCCAATTCGGTCGACGAGGAAGTCGCCCGTGATTTTATTTGCTCGGGAAAGCCCAAAGTAACGGTGGTAGTGGCCGATGCTACCTGCCTGGAAAGAAATCTGAATGTAGCCCTGCAGGTAATGGAGATTACCGATAACGTAGTGCTCTGTGTAAATCTGTTGGACGAAGCCAAACGCAAGGGGCTTCAGGTTGATTTGCCCAAACTGTCGGAAGTGCTGGGCATACCGGTAATCGGCACCAATGCCCGGGACGGAATAGGTTTAAAAGACCTAAAGGACGCAATTTATCAGGTAGCAACCGGGGCAATTAAAACCGCACCTTTGCACGTCCATTATGGCGCGGGAGTGGAAAGATGCCTGGACTTACTGGAAGCTGTCCTGCAAAAATCTACCGATAATAATATAAACAGCCGCTGGGCGGCCCTGCGGCTCCTGGATGGCAACTGGGACGGCGAGGGACTGCCTGCGCTGCCTTCCTGTTGGGAAATCCGCAAAGATGTTGCAAGAGCAGATATACTGGCATTAATCGATCAAATCCTGCGGGACGAGAATCTGAACCGGCACAGCCTGCGGGATCATATTGTCACCTGTATAGTGGCCCGGGCAGAAGCGATTGCCGCTGACATTTTAATCTGTGAACGGCGGAATTACAATTATATGGACCGCAGGATAGACAGTATCCTTACCTCCAAAGTCTGGGGTATTCCCGTTATGATCGCCCTATTGGGAGTGGTCTTCTTTATTACCATCAAGGGGGCCAATTATCCGTCAGCATTACTGACCAGCGGGTTTTTCTGGGGACAGGAACGATTGACCCAGCTGTTTTTGTCTGCGGGCTGGCCGGATTGGCTGCACGGGTTATTGGTTTTAGGTATGTATAGAACCCTGGCCTGGGTCATATCTGTCATGCTGCCGCCTATGGCTATCTTTTTCCCGTTGTTTACCCTGTTGGAGGACCTGGGATATCTCCCCCGCATCGCTTTTAATCTCGATAACTTTTTCAAAAAAGCCTGTGCCCATGGCAAACAGGCCTTAACCATGTGCATGGGATTCGGATGCAATGCGGCGGGGATAATTGCCTGCCGCATTATAGATTCGCCCCGGGAGCGGCTTATCGCCATTATTACCAATAATTTCGTGCCCTGTAACGGACGATTTCCAGCCTTAATTGCTCTGGCGGCCATGTTTATCGCCGGAGGAAGGGGCGGAACCGCCCAAACCGTGGTGGCTTCCCTGAGCATCCTGGCCGCCATTATCCTGGCGGTAGTCATAACCCTCACCGTATCCAAACTGCTGTCCAAGACGATTTTGCAGGGACTGCCTTCTTCTTTTGCCCTGGAACTTCCTCCTTACCGCAAACCGCAGTTGGGCCGGATTATCATCCGATCCCTTTATGACCGTACCTTGTTCGTTCTTACCCGGGCCATCATCGTGGCGGCGCCGGCGGGAATGATCACCTGGGCCTTTGCCAATATACATGCCGGCAGCCTCAGCATTCTGCAGCACGGGGCCAACCTGCTGGATCCCTTTGCTCATTTACTAGGCATGGACGGGTTTATATTAATGGCCTTTATCCTGGGCCTGCCGGCCAATGAAATCGTCCTGCCGATACTGATCATGAGCTATATGTCCGCCGGCCAGATGATGGAGCTTAACAGTCTGCAAGCTCTGCGGGATCTGTTCATCGCTAACGGATGGACCTGGGCCACAGCGGTTTGCACAATGCTGTTTTGCCTGAACCATTTTCCCTGCGGGACGACACTGCTGACCATCAAGCAGGAGACCCAAAGCGCCAAATGGACCCTTATAACCTTCGCGGTGACGACAGCCACCGGCATCATTCTGTGTTTGATCGTGGCGCAAAGCATTCGGCTGCTGGGATTGATATAAGTTATGCTATTTAGATATTAGCTTTTACCAGTGAATCATGTTATCATCTTAAACATAACATTTTTACATTGCTAGTCGAGTCAAAGCAAATTCAGCGAAAGCCGGAAGCGCAAGATCTTCATGGCCTAAGTCCACGCGATATGGCTGTCAGGATCAGAGGATTGGTTCATTGGGGTGGGTGACCGTTTTTT
>DATMYB010000520.1:0-5893 GCA_035561215.1 Syntrophomonas sp.
CCAGGTTTCAGAGTTCCTGGCGGAGCATATCCTGCATGATTGGGAAGATCGAATGGTGCGCCGGGAGATATCCAAGCGGGTACGCCATATAGAATCCCAGGATCAGGAAGTGATTTTGCGCAAGGCGATCGAATTCTTACAGCATTGCAATTCCAACGACAGCATTAACCTGTTGTTTAATTACGGAAGGAAAAATAAAATCTCTCATAAAATCATGGATCATATTTATTCCCACGATAAACTGGTGATTGAAGGACTGATAAACTTTTGCATGCAGGACTATTTAAACGAACTGCGTTTCGCGGTGGATCTGGCTTGTGAAGAGCTTAATAATGAAAAAGAGTATAATGATTTCGTCAAATTGCTGCGTTATTTCGTCGATAACCAGACGCCCCGCACCCGCGAAGTCAACCTGTTAATGGACAAAGACGGGTTGTTCTTTCTCTGGGACGGCGACGGTGTTGATATTGACGAAAAGATCATCAATTATTATTCCAACGAAATGTTGTATAACGATATCAGTCTGGACGATATCCTGGTAAGCATTCTGATTACCATTTCCCCGCGCCGGATCATTCTTCACAATACCGCCAATGAAAATTCGGAGCCCGTGAAAATAATCCGCCAGGTTTTCGGGGAGAGGATCAGAGATTGCACCGGCTGCGAGCGCTGTGCTCACAACGGGGAAGGCGGCATGCATAAACACAATTAAAGGGATGCGGCCGGGACCCGCTGCCAATAATAGAATTAATGAAACCGATATATTCACGCCGCTCATAAATGTTTTGTAATCTGTTGAGCGGCGTTGTATTATGGTTTTGGTTCTAAATTTTTTCCTGCGGTCCGGGACAAGCAGTATAGCCGATATTTATTGATATGAGACTTAAAAAGTGCTATTCTTGAAGGAATATAAAACAGGGTGATGGTATGGTTTTAAAGATTATTTTAACGTTGCTGATCAGCGCTTTCATCGGCTACATTACTACTGTGGTGGCGGTGCGAATGCTGTTTTGGCCGCGCCGGCCGGTCAATCTGGGCTTTTACTCGGTCCAGGGAGTGCTGCCCAAGCGGCAGGCGCAAATTGCCGTCAGCCTGGGAGAACTGGTGGAAAAAGAGCTGCTGTCCATGGACGATGTGTTGGAGCAGCTCAACACCCCCGAGATACAGCAATTAGTCCTATCCAAAGTATCCGCGGTATTGCGAGAACGACTTAATGAATTGTTGCCGCGGATTATTCCCGGCCGTTTGATTCAGATGATAATAGACCTGCTGGATAAAATCATCGCTCAGGAATCTCCTAAAATCATTGAGCAATTGTTTAAGTCCGGCGGGGAATATCTCACCAATGAAATCCATATCAGCCAGATCGTGGAGAACAAAATCAACGCCCTTGATCTTAAACAGTTGGAAGACATGATAAAAGGCATCTCAGCGCCGGAACTCACTTTTATCGAAGTGCTGGGTGGAGTCATGGGGTTTATGATCGGGCTGGTTCAGGTAGTGATTGTCCTAATGGCATAAGCCAAGCGATAAACAGGAGGTTGAAGAGATGATTCATATTACGCTGCAGGATGGAAGCGAAAGAGAGTTTGCGGAGGGAACCTCTGCGCTGGAAATGGCTGGGAAGATCAGTTCCAAACTGGCCAAAAGCGTGGTGGCAGCTGAATTCAACGGGCAGATCGTCGATCTTACCCGACCCATATATGAGGACGGAACCCTAAATCTACTTGATTTTGACGATGAAAGAGCCCGCGACGTCTATCGCCACTCTTCCTCTCATGTGATGGCCCAGGCCATCAAAAGACTGTGGCCCGATACCCGCCTGGCGATAGGACCGGCTATCGACAAGGGATTTTATTACGACTTTGATACCGAGCACATTTTTACGCCGGAAGACTTTGACAAGATCGAAAAAGAGATGGCCGCCATCATCAAAAGCGACTATCCTATCGTCAGAAAGGAAATGCTGCGCAACGAGGCGCTGGCTTATTTCCGGGATAAAGGCGAAACCTACAAAGTAGAATTGATCGAGGACCTGCCGGAAGACGCGGTAATCAGTTTTTATGAACAAGGGGATTTCATCGATTTGTGCGCCGGCCCTCATGTGCCCTCTACCGGTCGGCTGAAAGCGATCAAGCTGATGAGCCTGGCGGGAGCTTACTGGCGCGGCAACGAAAACAACAAGATGCTGCAGCGTATTTACGCCACCTCTTTTCCCAAGCAAGCGCAGTTGGATGAGTATCTCAATAAGCTGGAAGAAGCCAAAAAACGCGACCATCGCAAGCTGGGCAAGGAATTGGGCTTGTTTGTGCTGCTGGACGAAGGCCCCGGTTTTCCTTTTTTCCTGCCCAAAGGCATGATTTTGCGCAACCAGTTGGAAGCCTACTGGCGGGAGCAGCATGAACTGGCCGGCTACCAGGAAATTAAGACCCCCATCATACTGAATACCGATCTTTGGCATCGTTCCGGACACTGGGACCATTACAAGGATAATATGTATTTTACCAAAATCGATGAGGTTGATTATGCGGTCAAACCTATGAACTGTCCCGGCGGGATTTTGGTTTACAAGCAGAATTTGCATTCCTACCGGGAATTGCCGCTGCGCACCTGTGAAATGGGACTGGTGCATCGCCATGAGATGTCGGGGGTGCTTCACGGGCTGATGCGGGTGCGGGCTTTCACTCAGGATGACGCCCATATATTCATGCTGCCGGAGCAGATTACCGATGAGATCAACGGCGTAATGAATCTGATTGATACTTTTTACAAGCAGTTCGGGTTCAGCTACCACGTGGAGCTTTCCACCCGCCCGGAGGATTCCATGGGTTCCCAGGAAATCTGGGACATGGCTACCGATGCGCTCAAACAGGCCCTGGAGAACAGAGGCATGGAATATATAATCAACGAAGGCGACGGGGCTTTTTACGGTCCCAAGATCGATTTCCATCTGCAGGATTCCCTTGACCGTACCTGGCAGTGCGGCACCATTCAGCTGGACTTTCAGATGCCGGAGAAGTTTGAACTGGCTTATATCGGCGAAGACGGAGAGAAGCATCAGCCGGTTATGATTCATCGGGTTATTTACGGCAGCATGGAGCGGTTTATCGGTATTCTGATCGAACACTTCGGCGGCGCCTTTCCTACCTGGCTGGCGCCGGTACAGGCCAGGGTGCTGCCCATCACCGACCGCCAGCATGAATATGCCCAAAAAGTGCTGGCCGATTTGAAAGCCGCCGGCATCAGGGCGGAGATTGATGATCGCAGCGAAAAGATCGGATATAAGATCCGCGAAGGGCAGCTCCAAAAAATACCGTATCTGCTGGTGGTGGGCGATAAAGAAATCGAAATGGACGCAGTGGCAGTACGTCATCGCCAGCAAGGGGATCTGGGCAGTCAAAAGCTGACCGATTTTATTGCTGCGGTCAAGGAGGAGATTGTCAGCCGTCGTATTAGTTAACCTGATGTGCTTGCAATATCCAGCTAGAATATGTTATACTCTTTTTCAGTATTTAAGCAGAAGCCTTGCTTCTCACCCCGCAACCTGTTGTTCGCTGGGTCACCGTAAACAAGTATGACAATACCGTGAAGCTTTTCAGGGATGATATGCTTGGCTATGGAATTAGGAAGCGGGTTTTTGTAACCCGCTTTTTCTTTTTAAGTTTATTTGGAGGTGAATTGGTATAAGTAAGGATTGGAGAGTCAACGAAGATATTCGGGTAAAGGAAGTCAGACTGGTTAGTGAAGATGGCGAGCAGTTGGGTATCGTGTCGATTCGGGAAGCGCTGCAGATTGCCATGGATCAAGGGGCAGATCTGGTGGAAGTAGCGCCTTCGGCCAAGCCGCCGGTATGCCGGATCATGGATTATGGCAAATTCAAATTCGAACAAAGCAAGCGCGACAAGGATGCTCGCAAAAAACAAAAAATTATTACCATCAAAGAAGTCAAGATGCGTCCCAACATCGAAGATCATGACTTTGATGTTAAGACTAAAAATGCCCGCAAATTTTTGACCTCCGGCGATAAAGTCAAGTTTACCATTATGTTCAGGGGCAGAGAAATCACCCATCCCGAACTGGGCCAGAAGCTGTGCCAGAAATTTGCCGCTGAGCTTGCCGATATCTCGACGGTTGAGAAAATGCCCAAGGTTGAAGGCAAAAATATGGTTATGGTCCTGCTTCCTAAAATAGATAACAGCAGCAACAACAACGATTAAAGGAGGAAACTCATATGCCCAAAATGAAAACCCATAGAGCCGCTGCCAAACGGTTCAAAAAGACCGGCAGCGGGAAAATAAAGAGATCCAAAGCCTACGCCAGCCATCTGCTCGGTTCAAAATCCCCCAAAAGAAAAAGGAAGCTGCGTAAAGCTGGTTTGGTAAGCACAGTTGAGGAAAAGAGAATTTCCAAACTGATTCCTTATAAATAGACGGAGGAGGAGCTAAGTCATGGCAAGAGTAAAACGGGGTGTTACCACCCATAGAAGACATAAAAAAATATTGAAGCTGGCTAAGGGTTATGTGGGCAGCAAATCCAAGCTGTACCGGGTAGCTAACCAGCAAGTAATGAAATCCGGCAATTACGCCTATGCCCACCGGAAACTCAAGAAACGCGAATTCCGTCAATTATGGATCGCGCGCATCAACGCCGCCGCCCGTGACAACGGCACTACCTACAGCCGCATGGTGCATGGACTGAAACTGGCCGGGGTGGATATCAACCGCAAGGTGCTGGCAGACATCGCTATCAGCGACCCCCAGGGTTTTTCCGATCTGGCGGAACTGTCCAAGAAAAGCGTTTGATTCGTTTCATAACTGGATGATTAAAAAAGTATGGCCGCCACGCCATGCTTTTTTATTATCGGTGTGTCCGGCTTAGACCGGAAGGTTTCAAAAACGCTCAGAAATTTGCCGGAAGCAAAAGCATCTTAAAAGGAAATGCGGCGGTGAATCAGAACGAATCCACGACAGGGCGGGTGATGGAATGAAAGTGATAAGTTCGCCGGAAAACCAGATGATTAAATTGGCACGCAGCCTGCAGCAGAAAAAATACCGGGAACAGGAGCAATTATTTCTGGCGGAAGGAAGGCGTCTGGTGGAAGAGGCGTTGGCCGTGCCGGGACAGGTGAAGATACTGTTTATCCGGGAGGAACAAACCGGAGAGTTTGCCCACCTGCAGGATATTGACATTTATGTGCTGGATGATCGTTTGCTCAAGCTGGTCAGCGCTACCGAATCCCAGCAAGGAATGGCGGCGATCGTGGGCAAGCCAGTCTGGAGCTTATCCTCGCTGCTCCATGCCGAAAATTTGCTGGTGTTGTTGGACCGGGTAGCCGATCCTGGTAATTTAGGCAGTATTATCCGTAGCTGCTGGGCGCTGGAAGCGGCAGGGTTGCTGCTTACGCCAGGCTGTGTCGACCCTTTCAGCCCCAAAGTGGTGCGCTCAACGATGGGCGGTATTTTCCACTTGCCGGTGTTTGAGAACGTGACTGACCCCGATTTGGATGACCTGCAACGGCAAGGCTATGAGCTAATTGCTGCCGGCTTGGACAATGCGCGGGATTATTATGATATTGACATGGGCGGTAAAAAAATTTTGGTATTGGGCAGCGAAGCTTCCGGCATCTGCCCGGAAATTAAAAATCGTTGCGGGCAGACCAGCAGAATCCCAATGAATCCCAGAGTTGACTCTTTGAATGTGGCGGCAGCCTGTGCTATAATGACAGCAGAAGCTTGGCGGCAAAAACATCGTTTATAGCCAAAGCGCCGGGAGAGCAGCGGAAATAAGGCGGTAAAGGCTTATACTATGGAATCGGAGGATAGTATAAAATATGTCCGATCAAATAGATAACCTGTGGAGTCTTTTCGAAAATTCTGGTTGTATCGTATACTAT
>DATMYB010000521.1:0-2370 GCA_035561215.1 Syntrophomonas sp.
GAGTGGAACTATCCTTGCATGGCAAAGGATATGATAAGGAAAAATAGGCGAAAAAAAGCCTTGTGAAACTCCAAAGCTGAAGCACAAGGCTTTTGAATCTCAGCAATTAGCGCTTAAAGTTTGGCAATCAAAGTTCCGGCGTTACTTTAAAACCGGGCTCGGGGTTGGGAATGGGCAGCTCATGGGGAACTTCGATAATCTTGGTTGTCAACGGTGGCTTGATCTGTATATTGGGGAGTATTTTAGCCGAGAAATCGGCGGTAGCGCTGGCTTCATTGGAATAGTTGGAAAATAGCTGCCCTTTTTCGGCCCGGACACGATAAGTATAAGATTTTTTAGTGACAAGAATTTTACTGACATCTTTAGGAGCGGTGTTTTTATCAGTATATAAAGAAGATTGCGGTACGGTGGCGATTACCGCAAAATTCTCGTCACCCGATTTGCGTTCAATAACATACTGCACTCCATCCAGCATATTATTGTCTTCCCAACTCAGTGTGATATCTTTTCCATAGGCATTGGCGACGAGGTCGGTCGGCGCCTTGAAAAGGCTGCTTACCGGCCCAATTGCGAAATCCCCGCTGTTATCCTGGCCCATTACCACGCCATCCAGCACATATTCTATCAGAATCCTGGCCGTGGTGGTGTTAAGATTGGGAACCTGCCAGGAATAACTGCCGGAGTTGCTGATATCGGAACTGGTAATGGGAGTCCAGGTCGCCCCGCTGTTGGTGGAATAATAGAGCCTGATACTTCCTGATCCCGCTGGAGTAGTGGTCCAGGTTATGTTTTGGGTGGAACCGGCCAGCCAGCCATTGTGCATATTTTTGGGCGCAGTCAAGTTAAGCTTGACCAGGTGGGGTATGGCGAAGGTTTGTTTTGAATTGCCAGGCACGACAGATGATCCGCTCACCGAGTAGCTGTAGCTGTCGACGCTTGTCGCACTCTTTTGCCGGGCTACGGCAAAGTTTTTCAAGTGAACCGGATCGCCGTTGTCATTGGTAACCTGGATATACCAGATGTTGTTGTCACTGGGCGGCCAATATGCAGAGGCATAATCGGGCAGGGGGATGTCGATGCAGAGGTTCTTGCTGTCGTCATAGCATGCTGTCTGGTTGAAATGATCCCAGAATAACCAGGTATCTTTTCCGACGACGCCTATTTTAACCGCCAGCTGGTTGCGCCGGGCGCTGCCGTCTCCGGCTATATTGATCCGGGCGGAATAGGCGTATTTGGTTCCGGTCCGGTCGGAGGCTTTCGTTTCGATATAGCGCCAATCCCAGACGTTGGCGGCTACATCGCTGTATTTCAGCCAGATATAACCGTCTCCATTCCACTGATCACCCCAGCTGTTTAAAAGCTTAAAGGCTTGTTTGGAATCGTCCCAGCCAACACAGGTAACACAATGGCCTTCGACGGGATTGGGACCCTGAATTATATACATCCAGCCTCCCATCAAAATGGGCCCGTACTGTTTTATATATTGTTTCATGGTGCTGATATCGACTGTGTAGGGATCGCTTAGGAAGACCTTGTAATAAGCGGCTTCCTGGTCATTGGCCGCAGTTGGTACCGGCATGCTGCTGATACTCCACCCGCCGCCCGATATCGGAGTACAATTATCGTAATCAGAGGGACAACTCGCTTCCGGGCATACTCCATTGTTAGCCAGCGTATTGGCGGTATTTATTGCACCACCATTGGCCTGGGCTTCCTGGCGCTGGTGCACATACCAGAATGAAGGGTCCGGAGAATAGGCGCATTTTTTTTCGTTTTCAATCTCAATGGTATGTATTATGGAACGAAGGATGCAGCCTCCCCAGCCGTCCTGGCTCCCGGTAAAGGTAAGGTATTGGGAAAGATCGTATTTGGAGGGCAGGCTCATTACCGTCATTTGCGGAGCGTTAACGGCCAGCAGTCTATCCCGCTCCAAAAATGCCTTGTCAAAAGCCTTGGTGTGGATTGGTTGTTTAAGGCCGTCTATAACCCAGGAGGGCAGGGTTGGCTGGAAAACGTTGTTGTTGTTGGTTGTCTGCTCAGGGTTAACAATTATTATGGGGATATCCGGTTTGGTAATGACCGTAGAGGGGATAGTAGGGGTTGTCGTGGTGACAGTAGCGGCGGTTGCTACCGAACCGAAGCTTATGGCCCAGAACAGGGCCAGCGCCACAAAAATACTCAGCCAAATACGAATCGATCTTCTCATTCATCTCACTCCTTCTCTCCTGAAAACAGATTTCCAGACTGATCTCTGGCAACGCTTGAATGGGGTTTGCTGAAAGGTGTTATCACTTGAACATATAGTAGTTGAAATCTTGCAGGTCATTCGGATAAGCAAACGGCTAATGGGTCGTGGGAAATAGTTGATTC
>DATMYB010000522.1:0-3573 GCA_035561215.1 Syntrophomonas sp.
GTTACATAGTTGGATATACAGCCTCGGGCAAATCTTAATTGCAGTTTCTGCGAAACCGTATTTTATATACCAATTTTTCAAAACCATACGTCAGTCCTTAAAAACGTGGGCTTTCATGTCCCATGAATTGACGAATGCCTCTATCATGCCTCCTACCCGACAACAACAGCTTAGGACACAAGCTTAAATATATAAGCCATTAAATGAACGTGTTGTTTTTTTGTCCAAATAGCATGAATTTTTTTCATTTGCTGGAACGAAGAAAAACCATTTCTCTGCATGATAAACTACACAATGAAGCGAGAGTTTTACCTTATTTGAAATAAGCAGGGGATGGTGAATTTTATGAGTATTGAAAAGGAACCAAAGGGCATTACCCGAAGAACGTTTATTACCGGAACGACGATTGGCGCTGCAGGAATTGTTGTATCCTCCAGCTTGCTGGCCGGCTGCGGCGCCGACGAAGCAGACCAGAATAAATCAGACGTTGATTCTGCCCAAGGGCAAACGCCTGAATTCATGAAAGCGCCTGATCCTATTCCGGACAGTAAGATCAAGCAAACCATTGAGATGGACGTATGCGTGGTCGGCTCCGGGACGGCAGGCATCGTGGCGGCTTTATCGGCCCGGGAAGCCGGGGCCAAAGTGGTTGTGCTCGAAAAGTACAGCACGTTTAGGTATGGCGGCGGTTACAACGCCGCGATCAACTCCAAGTTCCAGCAGAATTTAGGCATCAATATCGATACAGACCAAGTTATGAGAGATTTGATGAGGTATCAGGAAAGCAGACCCAGCGAATCCTTAATCCGGCTATGGGCAAATCACAGCGGAGAAATTGCGGACTGGTGGCTTGCCAAAATGGAGGCCGCGGGAGAGAAGGCGGTAGTTTTCGCTTGGCCTGAACCGAAAGGATATGACACCAAAGAATTTGGCTATGAATATCCCACTGCGATCAATGTCGCTCCGGAAAAGGTCGGAGACAAGCAAAAGATATTTTTAGAAGTCCTGCACAAAGATGCGGTCAAACAGGGGGTAGATATCCGTTTTTCAACCCCGGCGGTGCAATTGATCCAAAGCAGCGACGGTAAAGTGACCGGCGTTATTGCCAAAGATAAGAGTGGCAATTACATTAAAGTCAGCACTAAAAAAGCGGTTATTCTCTGTACCGGCGACTACGGATCCAATGAGGAAATGGCGCAGTACTATCAGACCTCAACAATGGCCCAACTGGCCAAAGCCAATATATATACTTCTTTTATGGATGAGCAACCCAAAGAGCGGTTGAATGTAGGCGATGGCCAAAAAATGTGTTTGTGGGTCGGCGGTCAAATGGAAGAAGGACCGCACGCCTCCATGGCTTGGAACCTGGCCGAGCCTATGGAAGCGGCTATCATGCCCTTCTTGCGGGTAAACGGATTGGGTGAGCGCTACGAGAGAGAAGAAACCAACATGATGCAAAGGGTAAACGCGCTGGAACGGCAGCCGGGCAAAAAAGCCTGGGTTATATTCGATTCCAAGTATGTTGAGGATTCTGTCAAAATGGGTTTCTTTTTTATGGGCGGTTCTATGACCATGGAGAACGCCACCGAGGCCATCGAAAAGAATTGCATCAAGGCCAATACCTTGGATGAATTGGCACAAAAACTCAAAATGCCGGCCGCAACCTTGAAAGCCACCGTTGCCCGGCGCAACGAGTTGGCTCAGCAAGGCAATGACACTGATTATGGAGTCCTGCCTCAACGGCTGTATACCATCGAAAAGGCGCCTTTCTACGCGGCTAGAATAACGGCGGGATTGGCCGTAACCCTGGGCGGTATTAAAGTTAACGACAAATTGCAGCCTCGCGATAAAGACGGTAAAGCAATTCCAGGATTATACTTGGCCGGTAATACCGTCGGTGAACGGTACGGATTGTTCTATACCGCAGTTTGCCCCGGCATCAGTAACGGTCTGGCTTGGACCCATGGCTATTTTGCAGGGAAATGGGCGGCGGAGCAAGCTTAAAGCTTTTCTTCATAAATATTAAATTCCCCTCTCCGATGATGCCAAGAAGTTTCTTTACAGACCTTCTTGGCATTTTATATACTGGGGGTGAACTCACAGTTTGGAAAGGGGCCTTGTCGTAAACCTATTATCTCTTCACCCATTCATGCAATTCCGGAGCAGAGCTCACAGTGAAACGAATATGAAATCAAGGTTGGGATAATATGAATATTAGATTAAGTAGGCTGGCTGAAAAATTGGAGGTTTTCCACCCCGATCTTCACATATCCGATCAGGATGAATGCATTACCAGAATTCAGTATTTCCACCCTGAATTGACGGATCTTGAACCCAATGTCCTTTATTTGGGCCAGGCTTCCGCTTTGCCTGAATTGACACCGGTTAACCACCAGATTAATATATTGTATTTTGATGACGGACAGGCGAGTTTGCGCGGTTGGGACAACCCAAAAGTGAATCTGTTCATTTTAAACAATGATATCGACATGATGCTGGTATTCAATGAACTGCAAAAGTACATGGCAGAAATTCAGACGTGGGTTACCAAACTAAACGATTGCCTTTTTCACAACCGGGGTTTACAGAGTATTATCGATGTAGGCTATGAATTAATTGGAAACCCCATCGCTCTGTTAGATGCAAGCTACAAAGATATAGGCCATAGTCAGGACACCAACTTCCAGGATCCTATATTTACCGAAACCAATGTTAAAGGATACCTGCCCCCCGATTATTTCGCCAAGTGTAAAGCCAAGCAATACGTGGAGAAATTCATGAAGAGCTTGGTTCCTTTTATTTTTGAAGATGAAATCCAGGGCAGGGTAAAAATACTGGCCAATGTAACCGCCAAAAATAAAATCATCGCTAATATGACGGTATTTGAATATGACCGTCCGCTGCGAAACAGTGATTTAGATCTAGTAGCTTTTTTGTGCGACATAATATCCGTATCGATGCAGCAGAACGCTTTAAATAAGACCTCAAAAGGAATGATCCACGAAAATTTTATTGTGGATTTGCTGGATGGAAAAATAAGAAATAGTGGGGTTATTGAAGAACGAGTCAAATTCTTTGAATGGAACTTAAAAGACGATCTTTATATCGTAACTTTCAAATTTGATCTGACCAAAAATCAAGATACCACTATTTTTAACTATCGAGATTATCTGGACGTTATGATCGGCGGCAGCAACTTGGTGGTCTATAATGACGATATTATCGTTATGATCATAAATCGCAATGAAAACAAGCCCATGCTGGGAGAGCATGAGTTAAACGAATTGAATCTGTTTGTTGAGAAAAATCAAATTTATGCCGGCGTCAGCCGCAGTTTCAAGCATTTGTCCGACACGCCGAAATATTTTAAGCAATCGTTGAAAGCGATCGAGTTAGGCCTTCATATTGATAAAAGCTACGCCTTCTACGCTTATGAAAAATATGCCATATATGATTTATGGACTCGCTTTTCGGAAGACGAGTTGCTGGACTTTTGCCATCCGTTTCTATTTGACTTGATCGAATTTGATCAGCAAAACAACACGTTTTTTGCCTCCACGCTGTATACTTATA
>DATMYB010000523.1:0-2514 GCA_035561215.1 Syntrophomonas sp.
ATACTGAATTTGTCGGCGTGCCTTGGAAACAAGTCAAAAAGAATATTTCATGGCGCCAGACTACGAATTATGCAGCCGCAGTCAGTGATATGAATCCGCTGTATATAAATGACGAAAAACCGGAAGGGGTTATGGCCCCGCCCATGTTTGCCGTCACTCTGGGCTGGCCGATCGGGAAAAATATTCATAAATACATTGATGTGCCTTATACCCGCGAAGTTCTGGAAAAAGATGTACACTATACCGAATATGTTGAATTTCATAGACCGATAAAACCGGGTGAAAGCAATGCCGGGATCAATCTTACTATCCAGCCTTCCATCTATGCCATGATCGCACAGCGTGCCGGCACCAATGTAGTTTACAAATACGATGTAATGGATGAAAACGGCGAACTCTATCATACGGAATATAACGGGACCATGCTCCGGGGCGTAGAATGCGTCGACGGCGGCAAGGGAGAGCTTCCTTTCGTACCTAAGTGCGAGAATACCGAGCCGATTTGGGATATGCCCGTATATATTCCTCCTGAACTGCCTTATATTTATGATGGCTGCACCGATATCGTCTTTGCCATTCATACTTCTCCCAAGTTCGCTCACTCAGTGAATTTGCCTTTCAATCTGCTGCAGGGAACCGTGACGATTGCGATTGGGGTAAGAGAAATGATTAATCGCGAACTAAACGGCGCGGCCGATAAAGTAAAGGCCATTAATGCCAAGCTTACCGCCATGGTATATCCGGGCAGCGAAATCCGGGTACAGCTATTGGAGAAGCGAGTCGGTACGGAATATGTGGAACTGTTCTACCGAATCTTGAACCAGGAAGGACAAGCAGCCCTATCCAACGGGTATGTAAAAGCCCTGCTGTAAACGTAAATGAATAGCGCCGCGTACCCTGTGAAATACATACGCGGCAACGGCCGGTCAATTTTCGGACAGTCAACCAGACCGGCTCCAAAGCAATCATGCCAAGATATTATCCCATAAATTCAGCCCATACCGTCAAAAACAAAATTTGATGGTATGGGCTGAATCATGGAGAGCCTCAAAGCAATTTTTGGGCCGTTACGATTGTAGTATGAAGCTATTGCTCATCCATTTGATGTAAATAATTAATCAAGGAACGTCTGGAAATCCCTAAATAACGAGCCGTAGCCGACTTATTGCCATGGTTTATCTCCATAACTTTACGAATTAATAATTCCTTGAATTTTTTCATGGAAATGCCGTCAGAAGCCAGGTCTAGCTGGAAAGTATTCGTTATGGCGGTACCGGGTTCCGTATTTACTATGTCGGGCCCCTGGAGTATGCTCGCCAGATGCTCCGGTTTCAGCTCGACATCGTCATACATAAATACCGCCCATTCCATTAGATTGCGCAGTTCTCTGATATTTCCCTGCCAGGGATAGTGCAGCAGCATATCAGCGGCATCATCATTGATATATTTGAAATGTTTTCTTTTTTGGGCGGAAAAGTTCTTGAGGAACATTAGGGCCAAGGGAATAATCTCCTCGGAACGTTCGCACAGCGGACTTAATACAATATGACCGACTTTTAAACGATAGTAAAGGTCACTGCGGAAAGAGCCGTCTTGTACTTGCTGGGCAAGTTCCATATTGGTCGCGCCAATAATGCGCACATCTGTCTTTATTTTTTTCAAACCGCCGACGCGATAATACTCTTTTTCCTGTACAACCCGCAGCAGTTTGCCTTGCAAATCCAAAGGCAGGGCTTCCAATTCGTCCAGAAAAAGGGTTCCGCCATTAGCCGCATCCAACTTACCTTTTTGTCCGTATTTGGAGCTGCCCGTAAACGCATTAGGCTCATAGCCGAACAATTCGCTCTCAAACAAATTATGGCTCAAGGTGGCGCAATTGATATCTACAAAAGGGCCGGCTTCGCCGGCCTCCTCCGGTTTCCCGCCAAAATGGACCAGTTTGGCGATTATTTCTTTGCCGGTTCCGGTAGGCCCTTCGACCAATATGGACAGAGAGCGGTCGGTATGATATTTCAGGGCCATATTTACGATCCTCCGTGAAGCAGCCGAGAAAACGCCGATGCTGGTATCGGCGAATTGAAACACTCCCATATCCCCACTCATCCCGCCCGGGTCTGATTCCTCGGGGGATGGGGAAACAGCCTGGTCGATGGGACGGCTGCGCAGGTAAGACTGATGCTGGGCAACTTTTTCGACCACCGAAGCCAGTTCTTCCGCATTAACCGGTTTGAGCAAATAGTCATAAGCGCCTGCCCGCAGGGCCTCCACTGCCGATTCCGTGTCGGCATAACCGGTAAACAAAACCACATCGCTTTTAGGCTGAGCCGGTAAGGCCGACAAGGTCTTGAGCAGCTCCAGACCTGAAACTTCCGGCATTTTAATATCTGACAGGACCATGGGATAATCATGGGCAGCAAATTCTATCAGGGCATGCTTGGCGCTGTCACATTCGGTGGTATTATGCCCAATCTGCCGCAGAAACTTGGCTACGGCTTTACGGCTGTTCTTATCATC
>DATMYB010000524.1:0-18195 GCA_035561215.1 Syntrophomonas sp.
ATTTAATGGTTGTGTAATTTTACGGACACCGTCCTACGGTTAGGACATAATCTGGCAAACACGCTCCCCCAATTGTATGTTGAATTGTTTTTTCTGCCGGCACGATTGAAGCAAAATGCATGCTGTTTTAAAGCGCCCAAGATGCCCCTTACGCTTATCCATATAAGTTGTTCAGTCCATCGATGAAACATGTGTTCACGGCGATCATTGCAAATATCCGGTCAGATTTTTTCTTACCGGCATTAGATTTGACAATTTCCACTGCGGGGTTTTGAATGATTTATGGTCCCGGATCATGGCTCGTCCAGCCGTTGTCCCTTATCCCCGGAATGATGTCCGGATCTCCAAACACTCCGAAAATACCCGTTCAGCAACTCCCCTTTTTTGCCGTTTTATATGATTCAACCGGCGGTATCTTGCCAAAACTGAATATATGGCGCGGGAATACAATGATCGAGGCTCGCGCTCAAGTAGTTCCGCTGATGCTGATTGGCATAATTATTGCTAGTTAAAGTACCGAATAGATTTATTCCATAACTATCGATAACAGTCTAGTCAAAATACAAATTTTAGGAGGAATAGCATTGACAGACAAACGAATGAGCTTAAAGGAAGCTGTGAGCAAGTATGTTTTTGACGGTTGTTCCATGAATATTGCGAGCATATGCGCGCGTGAACCTCTGGCGGTGGCACATGAAATCATCCGCCAAGGCCGCAAAGATATGACTTATATCACAGATACCACTACCGATCCTGTCGAATTGCTCGTTGCGGCCGGCTGTTTTAAACGTATCGAGGCTGCGTATATCTGGATAGGGGTGGTAGGCCAGGGCTACAACATACGCCGGGCAGTTGAACATGGCGTTCCGAATCATATCGAAATCATACCGTATTCAAATTACAGCTCCGGGCTTCGCATGCTGGCCGGTGCTATGGGGCTTCCGTTTATGCCCACCAAGTCGCTTTTGGGCAGCGATATTATCAAGTATAACCCTAATATAAAAATTATCGACGACCCTTATGGAACCGGCCCCATAGCCTTGGTCCCATCAGCCAATCCCGACGTGACCTTTGTTCATGTGCAGCGCGCCGATATATCCGGCAATTGTCAAATATGGGGCATGTTGGGCAATGACGATTGCGCAGCCAAAGCCTCCAAGCATGTTGTCGTTACCTGCGAGGAAATCGTCCCCACTAAAGAAATACGCAAAATACCGAACATGACCGTTATTCCTGAATACGTAGTGGATGCGGTAGTCGAGCTCCCCTTTGCCTGTCATCCCTTATCGGTTAGCGGTTACTACTGGATGGACAATCCTTTCCGGCAGGAATTCATCAGCGCCTCCCAGAGCCGGGAAGGAATCTTGCAATGGCTGGATGAATGGGTTTACCAGCTTGATAATCATGAAGCCTATCTAAATAAGGTCGGTCGTGACCGGCTAGCAAAATTGCAGGAAATGGAACAAGACAACTGTATGATACCGGAAATAATCGCAAGAACCAGGGAGGGAATCATATCATGAAATACGCTGAAAATTATTCATCTTCAGAAATGATGGCTGCCGTATGCGCGCGACAGATTCGGAACGACGATGTAGCCTTTGTCGGGGTAGGCATCCCCCTGATGGCAGGAGCGGTTGCTTCCGCAACCCACGCGCCGGATGTAATTTTGGCTTATGAAGCTGGCGGGGTGGGGGCCAAGACCCGCCGCATGCCTTGGACTATATCAGATTCCCCCACTACCGACAATGCTCTGGTCGGCGGTTCAATGAACTCGATTTTCAGCGATTTGCAGCGCGGATTTGTTACCGTCGGCATAATCGGCGGAGCTGAGGTTGACAAATACGGAAATCTGAACACAACGGCGATATTTGGGGCGAATGGCAGTTATGAACATCCGCAGGTAAGGCTGCCCGGGAGCGGAGGGGCCAATGATATCGCTTCGTCAGCTCCCCGTACGGTAATTGTGATGCGGCTGCAGAAAGGCAAGTTCGTAAATAAAATTGATTTTAACACCAGCCCCGGGCATCTGACCGGTTATGATTCCAGAAAAAAAGCTGGTCTGGTGGGGGGAGGACCTGCCGCCGTCGTTACTGATCGCGGGTTGTTTAAATTTGACGAGGTAACCAAAGAAATGTATCTGGATACCCTCTATCCCGGCCAAACCGTAGATCAGATCAAAGAATTGATTGACTGGGACTTGAAAGTATCTTCACAGTTAAATGAGGCGGAGCCTCCCACGGAAGAACAGATCAGCATTATGCATGATCTGGACCCGCTCGGTACGGTTCTAGGCAGCAAATCAATGAAAGGCAAAGCAGAACCTTTCGACAATTATTATGAATCACTCAAGAAAGGCTACTCCTCTACCAAGCTAGTACTGTAATCATCACTGCTAGGCGTGCATCCTTAAAAGGGGCTGATAAGCTCATCAGCCCCTTTTGCACACTCTTCCATCTACGATTTCTCCAAATCAACAGCCTTGACCTGGTACACCCAGGGCCACGCATCATAGAACTGCTGCCCCGCTCTCGGACTAAAGGCGCCGTAAACGGTTCCCGATTAAAATTTGTTTTGATAAAAGTAATAGATGCCCTTTTCCTCTGTCATTGCCAGTCCGCCTGTTATCACCAGATGATATAGATGCGACATAGCCTCTCCCGCGGCATGCATTTTCGCGTTGATGGGGAAATATTCCCAATCTTTAAAAGATAAATCCCATTTCATTTGCCTTGCAACCTGCGCTGCTGTCATGGGAACGTCTCCCACGATGTCCAGGACATTCTGAATGCGTTGGAAATGATGTTGCTTGATTTCTTCGACTCGCTCCCGGAAATTATATATTAGGGCGCGGTGGCCCGGCAAAACCAGTTCGACTTCCAAGGCCGCGGTTTTATCCAGGCTGTGCAGATAATCGCCTAATGCGTCATGGTCTACCAGCCACAGTCCGATGTTGGGGGTGATTTTGGTCAGAACGTGGTCCCCGGCAATCAAAATTTTCCTGTCCGGCTCGTAAAGACAAATATGCCCGGCAGTATGCCCGGGGGTTTCTACGCATTGAAAGCGGTAGCCGCCGACATTAATCCAATCTCCTTCATACCGGGTTGTAAAGTTGAAAAATGCTTTACTGGCATACTTTACAATCGCATTCTCTTCCGGAAGATTAGGGACCCCTTCAGCCAGCAAGCCACTCTGATACAAATGTTTGGCGCTCCTGTTGCGAAACAAGTTTTCCCTGTAATCAGCCTCAATCATCCTTCCATCTTTTTCGCTGATAAACACCGTGTTGGTAGGTGTCACCAGGTGTCCGATCAGGCCTATATGGTCAGAATGATAATGGGTAATGAAAAGATCGGTATTGGCCATGCTGACATTCAGTTCTTTTAGCGCCTGCTCCATAGCCCTCCAGCAGGCCTCCAGGTTAAACCCGGTATCAACCAGCAAGCTTCTTTCTTCGCCGCGTATTAAATATGAATTCAGCGCCTTGAGAGGATTATTCGGCAGCGGTATCTCAATTCGATATAAATTGCGGAGAATCTGTTCAATCATTCTCTGTTTGTCCTTTCTTGAAAATAAGATTAACCGAAAAAACACCTGCGCCCCGGATTAAGCATTATCCGTCATAAGCACGGCAATATCTTCATTTACCGAATGAATTCCGGCAATCCTGTATCTTTCGGTTAAGATTCGGGCGAGGCTCCGTGTTATAAAAGCCGGCCAAGTCGGCCCGATATGTATATCTTTGACGCCCAGGGACAGTAAAGCCAACCATACAATGATCGCATGCGGGGCATACCAGGCGATATTATAAACTATCGGCAGTTTATTAATATCATCCACTCCCAATATCTTTTTAAGTTTCAATACCACTGCTATAATAGCATAACAATCGTTTATTTGTCCGGCATCCATGAATCGGGGAATTCCGGAAATATCACCCAATACAAGCTTATTAAAGCGATATTTCACGCATCCGGCTGCAAGTATAACCGTATCAGCCGGGAGCTTCCCGGCAAATTCGGTATAATACTCCCGTGATTTCATACGCCCATCACAACCGGCCATTACAATAATTTTTCTAATAGCGCCGGATTTGACCGCTTCCGCCAATCGACTGCCCCAGGATTCAAGCTGGTTGCGGGCAAAACCTCCGGTTATCGTTCCTGATTCAATTTCATCGGGAACGGGAAGACTTTGAGCCAGCCTTATCAGCGCCGAAAAATCTTTTTTACCGCGCACATCCGACGCAATATGAAAGCATCCCGGATAACCTGCAAAACCGGTTGTAAACACCCGGTCTCCGATCCCTTCCTGCCGGGGGGGAATCATACATCCGGATGTAAACAAAATCGGTCCCCGGAAAGATCTGAACTGACCGGCTTGCTTTCTCCACGAATCGCCGTAGTTCCCGACCAGATGATCATACTTTTTAAACCAGGGATAATAGTGCGCTGCCAGCATCTCTCCGTGGGTATAAACGTCAACGCCGGTTCCTTGGGTTTGCTCCAGCAATTGCTCCAAATCGTCCAAATGGTGCCCCGATACCAATATGGCAGGATTATTTCGGACCCCGCGCTGGACCTCGGTAATCTCTGGATTGCCGTATCTGGACGTATAGGCTTCATCCAGCAGCGCCATGGCCCGCAAACCATATCGGCCTGTTTTTTCAACCAGCATCATTAGATCATCCAGAGAAAGGGTATCATCCAAGGTCGCAGCCATAGCCTCATAGAGAAAGGCACAAATTTGATCATCCTCTTTGCCCGTGGCTGAAGCTTGATGCAAAAAGGCGGCAATTCCTTTGATGCCATATAGGATTGTTTCTCTGAAGGAACGCAGCTCTTCATCCCTGGTTGCCAGTACGCCAACCCGGGAAGCTTTATAGAGCATATGTTCCTTGGCATACAGCCCGCTCTTGCCTCCATCCAGTTCAAACGTTGCCGCATCATGCCAATCATCCAGATCAGCGGCTGTCCTTAATTCATTTCTTAGAGAAATCATTTTGCGCATTTGTTGCTGGATTTTTTCAGCGTCAAAATTGGCGTTTGGAGCAGTCATAAGCAAACTATGCGCTACCTCCCAATTAAGCGCGGGAATAGACCCGGCTTCGTCTTTCCTTGCCGCTGCAATCTGAGCGATCCCCTTAAGGATATAAATCAGTAAATCTTGAAATTCAGCCACTTGCTCGTCTTTTCCGCAAAAACCCTGGATAACGCAGGCAACGTTTTTAGAGGTTTCCTGACACTGGTAACAATACATGCTCCGGTTCCAATCCGAAGTGTTGGCATTGGATATACTGCCGCCCGGTCTGCACAGACGCAGCTTGCACTGACATTCGTAGCATTTTATCGACATAATTGTCCCCCCTTATTTTTATCTGGAAGCTTTTTTACCAGCTTCCGGAAAATGGTAAAAAGCTTCCAGAGCTTATCCAGACATCAGCCGACTAATGGGTAAATATACTAAAAACGCTTGACATAACCCAGGATTAGCTGCCGCCTTGGCAATCTGGTCCTGCCTGGAACGGTTAATGAACCATTCCCAGCAGCCGCCATACGGGAATGCACGCCAACAATCCCAGTATTGATATCAGCATATAGGCCAGCGACATTTTGACCATTTGTTTATGTGTCGTCATTTCTCCGCTGGCAGAGAGGGTGGCCAGGAAAACGGTATTTTGGAAGTACAAATTCCAGGTGCAGGACGACACTAGTATTGTAAAAGGAACAATCCAGGGATGGAATCCCGCTTCGATAGCGATAGGGATAAGAGCGATGGAAAAGACGCTTAAAGTGGCTATTTGCGATAGAATGACCAGGCGCACCAGATAAATTAATACGCTTATACCGATTACAAACATCAATATATTGCCGGTCATCGGCTCAAGGTAAGGACCGGCGACAGAGCCAATCCATTTGTCCACCTTTAAAGGAGTAAATAAAGCGGCCAAATTGAGAATCGATCCGATAAAAATAAGCATGTCCCAAGGAATATGGACCTTGATATCCTGCGCATCCAGCACTTTAAACGAAAGCATCAATCCCAGCGCACATAAGGCAATCAAGCTGGCCGCTATTCCATGCACGCTCTCGGTCATCCACAAGATCACGGCAGCAACCATGATGATAGCCGTAATTCTTTCGTTGCGCGTCATAGGACCCAACTCAGTCAGCTTTTCTTCACAATAGTCCTCCGGCAATATATTTTCTTTTTCCGGCTTATAAAGAAAAATAATCGCCAGATAACTGCCCACCAGTACCACTGCTCCCCACGGCCACGCAGCCGCCAGCCAATACCCCCAGGTAAATTCTTGTCTTTGGGAAAAAGGTACGAATCCTAAAATCAAATAGCACCATACCGAGGCACTTAAGAAAACCGGAGCCGCATTGCCGAAAGCAATCCAGACAGCTGCAAAAATGCCAGCAGCGCCTTTGCTTTCTCTATCAAACCCGAGTTTTTCCGCAACAGACTTGGCAAAAGGAGCGGCAATGGCGAGCTTGGCAAAGGCACTCGGAATCAGCGGCCCGATTATCGTGCCGGCCGTAAGAAAAGCCCAAACTTGCCCTCGAAAAGTCCCCGGGAATAATTTCATTATATAAAGTGCCGCCCGGTTCAAAAGACCGCACTTGCTGATTCCCGCTCCAATCCCGAAAGCGCCGATCAGAAGCATCATGGTTTCGCTGGCGAATTGTCCAAAGGCAACTGAAAAGGGCGCCACCTTAAAAAGCACGAAGGAACAGCATAGCATTAAGGCCAGGGCATAGGCAGGCAGCGCTTCCGTCAGCAAGTAGATGACCATGCAAGCAAATATTCCTAAAAATTTCATAGCGGCCGGTTCCAAACCCGCGGGTGGAGTAATCCCGGCAATAAGAATGCCGGCGATAAGCCCCACTGATATCTTAATAGCTGTTATCAGGCCTTTTTTTCGCTGCTTTCTCTCCAATCTGCTGCTCCCCTCACGAAATTTTTCCCAGTTCGTTCTAACTGCCGGTATCTCACCGACTTCGGGCCCGATGATAAGCGAACCCCTCAATCAGGCGTTCGTTAATAAGCCTTTTGAGGGGTTCCGTCCCGAATGTAAAAATGATTCGGTAATCGTCAGTTGCCCAGTATGGTTACCGCAGCCAGATTATAGCACGGGATTCCGCCCATATTATGAGTGATCCCCAGCTTGGGGCTGTTGATCTGTCTTGGCCCCGCTTTACCCTGTAATTGTTTGTACATCTCATATATCATTCTCAATCCGCTGGCTCCGGTCGGGTGCCCGAAGCATTTAAGTCCGCCGTCAGGCTGGCAGGGTATTTGACCGTTAAGATCAAAAAATCCCGCTTCCACGTCTTCTCTTGCTCTCCCTCGGGGTGAAATTTGCAGATCTTCATAGGCGGTGAGTTCTGTAATGGAAAAACAATCGTGCACTTCCATCATACCGATTTCCTTACGCGGATTTGTCACTTCAGCTTCTTTATATGCTCTGATTCCAGCCCGGTAAGTCGACTCTACATGAGCCCCGTCCCAGGTATTAAACTGCAGGTCTTCGCCTGAAGTAGCTGAAATCTGCAGCGCTTTTACCATAACCGGATCTTTTCTAAGTTTTTTAGCGATGGCCGGTGTTGTTACAATGGCGCAGGCAGCGCCGTCACTAACTCCGCAGCAGTCAAAAAGTCCCAACGGCGACGCGATCATCGGAGCCTTCAGCACATCTTCAATGGTTATTTCTTTGTGCAAATGCGCTTTAGGATTCAGCATACCGTTATGGTGGCTTTTAACGGATATATGCGCTAAAATCCTTTTGCCTTCATCCGGATCGATACCATATTTGGCAAAATAGCTGTTGGCCATTTGGGCAAATTCCCCTGGGGCCGTTGAATTAGGGCCAAGCAGTCTTCTCACCGTCCCCATCTGTCCGGGAGGGAGTCCGCCAAAACCGGTATCCTTCAATTTTTCAACTCCAAGCGCCAAACAAATGTCGTAGGCTCCTGATGCAACCGCGTAGCACGCGCCTCTGAAAGCTTCCGTACCGGTAGCGCAATAATTTTCTGTTCTCGTGACCGGAGTATAAGGCATTTTCAGTGTCGCATTTAAAATTATCGCGCTTTTGCCCAAGGATGTTTCATCAACACTGCAGCCCATCCATGACGCGTCTATATCTTTTTTTTCGAGTCCTGAATCTTCCAAAACCTCCTGGAAGCAATCCAGTATCAGATCTTCGGCGCTCTTATCAAAACGCTCGCCAAATTTTGTACACCCCATGCCAACAATTGCCACTTTATCTTTTATGCCGCTCATTATTTAACCTCCCTTAATACCGCGTTTAACACGGCGTTAATTGTTATGCTATGCTTCAATAGTAGGGATTGCCTTCCAATAGTAGAAGTGAATCGAACGATTTGCATCATAGTATTTTCTTCTAAAGGTCATAGCAACATTCATCCCTACAGACAACTGTTTCGGATCGCAATCGGTAAGATCGAACTGATTTCTGCCACCGCCTTCAAAGTCAATAATGCAATAGCTTTGCGGCGGATTGGGAGTAAACGCTAAACTATCGGAGGTATAAGAAATGACCGTGCCTTTCTTTTCCGCAAATCTGTATAATTCCATCTGATCGACCGCTTCACAGGCAGGATTCACGCAAACCCGGCTTACAGGATATTGCACAGTTCCGCATTTAAGGCATTTGGAACCGTATAATCCCATAATCGTATCCCGCAGGCGCCAAGTCTGGGATAATTGCGTGGGGGGGATATGCTCCCCGCGAATTCCGGTTTCGACCGGAAGAATGTCACGGAATACCAGGTATTGAATGTAGTTGTTCAGTTCCGCTGTTATATTTAAATATCCCTTTACTCCTTTTATGGGCTTAAATTCGCTGATTTTTTCGGTAACCTGGAAATAAAGTGCGTCACAGCCGTTGCCGAAGCTGACCGCTAATATTTTGTCCCCGGGTTTGGCTTCCTGCAATACGTTGACCAGCATCATGGGAGTGTAGGCAGAACCGGTATTTCCTACTACCGCCTGCAGGTCGTCGGCAATTTGGCTTGAATCCATGCCGAGCTTTTTAGCCATTGCGGCAACATCCCGGCTGCTTGGGCACGGATAGATCACCTTGCTGAAGTCCCGGATGTTCAAGTCATACTTTTTAAGCAAACCGGAAACAGCTTCAGGTATCATTTTGAAAAAGCCTTCGTCGCGGACCCACCTCGGCTCCCAGGTCTTGCCGAACCGATCTTTGTCGTCACGACGAATGTCAACGAAATCATAGCTTAGCGAATATGATCCTTCAAAAGAAGCGACCACATCCTCAGAACCGATAAGAAAGGCCGCCCCCCCGTCTCCAAAAGAGGCCTCTTCGGGACTGGCAGGCTTACCGAGACGCATATCGGAAGCAGTAACCAGCGCTTCTTTTGCATTCTCAGCTTTCACCGCGTTCAGCGCAGCTAAGAGTGCCGCGGTTCCGGATTTAATAGAACCGGTCATATCAGCTGAAAAAATGTCATCCCCAAGACCAAGCGCCGCAGTAACAATCCCCGCATTTTGTCTTTCTTTATAGGGCAGTGATGTTGATGCCAGATATAAGGCGTCTATATTACTTTTGTCCAGATCGCCCAAGCAATCCATACCTGCGGCAACTGCCATGGTAATAGCATCTTCGTCAAAATTAGCCACAGACCGCTCGCCTTTACCGCCTACAGAACTGAACCAGCCGATTGCCTGCGCAATCACTTTGCGATTCATACGATAACGGGGAATGTAAGCACCAAATGATTTTATACCTATCATATTTTTTCAGACTCCTCGTTCATTTTATTTAGGTTTCAAAGACACCTATAAACCTCTAAATACTGCAAATCAACCTCTTGAATAAACATACTCTGCCTCCGCCAGGAAGACAGCTTGAGAAACTTTTATCAAGGCTGAATCCTCGGAGAGGATATGACGGATCATATCCCCTACAAGGCTTCAATTAGCAAACTAAATCTTGGCTTCATTCCATACCGGGAATTGGGGAAGTTTAGCAAAATCCTCACGAATAGGACCATCTTCATTAATATGAGCGCATCGGCGGGCTGCCGCTTTATGTCCTTCCCAATCTGCCAACGCATAGAACATCAGTTTTTGCGCATATAAAGATCCTTCCGCATGAATGGTCCCATTGACCCGGAAGCCGTCAGTCAGTTCTCTGGCCAGGTATAATGCTTTCATTCTTGCTATACCGGATGTCCCTTCTTTTCCTGCCATATATTTATCCAACAAATCTTTGGTTTCCGGGTTGTAGATATCTCTCGGGGAAGGTATCGTTGAAAGGATACCTCCGGCAATATCATGCAGTATTTTTATAGCGGCGTGATAGTTGTCGGCAAAAAAGAATTTAGTGCAGTTGGAGTACATCGGGTTGGGATACACCATCCCGGAATATTCGTCACGAATAGGATTCTGCCCGGCGCAGTGGCCCAGAGCCTGAGAAGTTTCCGCATAATAGGACAGCCAGGATAACTTGTCCTTAATATGAGAAGCTTTCTCCAAACCCATATACTCAGACAGCAATTTAGCCGTTCCCAGTATGATTTCCAGATCCGCAGCCTTATAAGAATCTCCGCTCAATCTGTGAAAATTGGTAAACATGGCTGTATATTCAATGGCATATTGATATTCTCCCTTCAGGAAAACCCTTTCCATGGGAATAAATACATTATCAAAAATTACTATGGCATCCGCCCCATAGCGTGCTCCATAAATGGGGTGTTCAATCAGGTCCAAATTGGTGGCGTCATGTTTCGCCTGAATTAATTTAATGCCTTTGGTCGCGGGTGAAATGGCAAAGGCGACGGCATAGGCTTTATCTTTTTCTGTCATATTGCGGCAGGGCAATACCACCAGTTCATTAGTAAACGGAGCGTACGTGATATGATTTTTGGCTCCGCTTACTACAATCCCGTCCGGACGCTCCTCTACGATATGCACATAGGAATCGGGGTCGGACTGTTGGTAAGGCCTTAAATGGCGATCACCTTTTACGTCGGTCATACACATAACCAGAGACGAGTCATTGCTTTTCAAGGATTTCCTGAACAATTCCACACGTTCTGAATAATTGGTGCCTATTTCTGCATCGATTCTATGGCTGACGGAGGTCAAGGCATGAAGCGAATCAACGCCGGCAAATTTGGCTCCGCCCGGCAAGCCAAGACAGATACGGGAAAGAGTTGCTATTAATTCAGATCTTCTCATTAAATCAGCCGATGTAGTGGGCGGCTTAAAGGTAAATGCATAAGGCGTGCCGTCTTCGTCAATCTCGTTAAACAGATCATAGTATTCCGGCAACTGGGCCACTCTATAATCCATTGCACAAAGCTCTATACCTGATCTAAGAATCGGGTCATCGAACATGGTAGTGCCATTGAATTTTTTTCCCTCAAAATATATTTCTCTTCCGTCCTTCAGACTTTCCATGTATTCTTCCGCAGTTTTTATTGCCACACTGTCTCCTCCTCTTCGGTATAATTCAATAACATATTCGCTGTCAGGCTCTTTGTCTTATTTCTAAAATCATTCTTAATCCCGGATTTTTGTGAATTCGTTCCCTCTAAAACCGACGGAACGCTTGACGAACCGCAGTTTGCCGTAAATATGCTGCGCAGGACTGACTCGTAAACCACCTCCTCGAAAATCCGCCTATGACCTCACGAAATTTCTCATACCATATGCTGATATCCCGTGTTTATTGGATTTAGTAATATACTTGAACAGAATCGCAAGTATATGTCTCATATATCCGCAAGAATCATACCAACTTGTGCGGCAGCACCGATCTTGGTCCTCCGCAACCGGGCAAATGTCGTTTTATTGTGAAAAAATTCCCCACAGATTGCCGTCTTGCAATCAATAGCTGAATTTCATATTCAGGACATTTCGCAGTCGTTTTCAGGTCAACTGCGTCTGGAACAGCCGGTTTAAACACGCAGCATCCGCCGTTAATTGGGTGAAAGTCCGGACACTGTACGTTATACCGGACGTATATGCTGATTGGCTCCATGCTGGACGGATACCGACTGCAAATAAATAATCTTTCGTTTCCTAAGGTTGTATTCTTCCGCCTCCAACCGCCTATGCTTCTACATACAGAAATTCCGTATCACGGGGAACATGATACGGAATTTCCAGGTAATTCAATTATTATTTTGAGTGCTTTATTTACTTGGATAAAATAACAACATTGCTGATACCGGGCGCGCCATACACCTGCGTTAAAGCTGTCTTGGGCGGAGTGGGCATTTGATGAGCGCCCGCGTCCCCACGCATCTGCAAACACACTTCGTAGATCTGTCTTAACGCCGATGCGCCGATCGGTTCACCGTTAGCGATCAGTCCGCCATCGGTGTTTACCGGCAGACGACCGGTGATTTGAGTCTCCCCATCTTTGATCATTTTGGTCTGCTCTCCGTCTTTGCACAATCCGGTTTCCGCCATATGCATGATTTCATGGGCGGCTTCAGTATCCTGCAACTGGGCTACTTGTATTTCATCAGGTCCTATGCCGGCCATTTTATAAGCAGCTTGAGATGCCAATACTACCGGAGTGGGAGCGTCATCCAAGGGTTTGGCGGGAGTAAATACTTCCAGAGAGCCGAACTGTCTTGTGCGCAGCGCAATGCCTTTGATATAGATAGGTTTCGTGGTATAGCGCTTGGCAATGCTGGCTTTGCACATTACTATCGCGGCCGCGCCTTCCCCCGGAGAACAGAGCGTATATTGACGCAACGGATTGGACAGCATCTTCGAAGCCGCGATTTCTTCATATTTCAGGCCGTCCCGACGCCATGCCTTGGGATTAAGCGTGCCGTTGTAATAATTTTTCTCAGCCACGCGATACAAGCTATCTTCAGTGATACCATAGTCATACATATACCGCTGGGCTTTCATCGCAAAAAACTGTACGGTGGCTAGAAAACCAATATCCTGATACCACTGTTTTAAACCATAGTCCTGAACCGTAGTCAGGAACATACCGCGCGGATGCTTGTCAAAGCCAACTGCCAAGGCTATATCCGCAATACCGGATTTAATCGCCATACAAGCTGCTCCCAAGGAGCTTCCGCCGGTTGCACATCCGTTATACAGATTGTTAAAGGGTACGCCGTTAGGTCCCAGCTTCCCGCATAACTGATCGGCCCTCCCCCCGTCTCTAGTGCCTCCGGCTGCATATTGAACATCTTTCCACTCTATTCCGGCGTCTTTTAACGCCTCCCGTATGGAATCAAGCCCCATGTCTAAAGCCGATTTATCACCGAATCTCCCGAATGGGTGCTGGGCTATGCCTATAATTGCCACATCGTCCATATCTAACGTTTGACCTCCTTCTATACTATTGCATAATGTAATTCAAATTGCTTTTTATACCGGCTTAAAAGCATAGATCATGGTTTCAGTCCCATCCGGCTCAACCCGGAAGGGAACGATCACCATTTCCATGTCCATCCCGATTTTCAGCTCAGACGCATCATTTACCAGCAAACGGGACTCCACCCTAACTTGATCCGGCAATTCGATGTAACCCAAGTAATACGGTTTGAAATCTTGGGGACTTTTGTAGTCGTTAAGCCCCTTGGTCAAATACTCCTGAGAAGTCCAAGTCCATAAGGTACCTTTAGTTTTTAATTCGATTTCTGCTAAATGAGTTCCCCCGCATTTAGGGCAAGCAGTGTTGATCGGGAAAATAACGTTGCCGCAATCATTGCATTGATCCGCCCTCAACTTGGGTTCGGCGGCCGGCCAAGTAAACAGGTCGGCCTCAAGAGGCACTTGTTTTTGCATTTTTCCTTCTCCTTCCTTACACTATGATGTCGATCTTATTCCTTTGTTTTTTTGATGGTTTCCAGGCTATAGCCGAGAATTTATATCGCGCGCTAGATTTAGATTATTAATAATCAAATATGGTGTTGTCGAAATCCACTTCGCTCCCGTCTGAATTGGCGATCATATTGGCGGTACTGATAACTGCGGGCACAATATTGTTGATGTAATATTTGGCAGCTATGACTTTGCCGCTGTAGAAGCTGTAATCGTAGTGCTCCTGGCCGATTTCTTTAGATTTTTTATCGGCCAGCAATGCTTGATCCAACAATAAACGTCCGGCGAACAGCTGCGCGGTCGCGGTCAAAATTTTGCAAGCATAGAAAGAAAGGGTATCCTGATTTTTCTCCAAATCCATCTGCCACTCTTTTACTTTAGCGACAATTTCCCCATATGCCTTAAAGGTTTTGTCCATAACGGCAAATTCTTTGGCAAAAATCGAATCCCGATTGCTTGCAATAAAAGCAGCTATCTCGTCCAGGGATTTCTGGAAAGGCACGCCTTTGCCCATGGTCATTTTTCTGGAAATCAAATCCCATGACTGAATATAATTAGTTCCTTCAAGGATGCTGGTAATTTTACAGTCGCGGGCTATGTGAGCAACCGGATATTCTTCACAATATCCATAGCCGCCATAAATCTGGATAGCATCCGCGACGACGCCCCACACTTCATCAGTGCAATATGCCTTAGCCAACGGAACCAGTATAGCCAGATTGTCGGCGGCCTCTTTTTTTACTGCCGCATCCGGATGGTGCTTGCTGATATCGACATAATAGTTGCCCTTATAAACCAAGGCTCGTCCAGCTTCAGTAATCGCTTTACCGTTTAACAGCTTCCGCCTCGTATCCGCATGCTCAATGACGGCAACGCGCTGGCCTTTCCCGTTGTATCCTTGGACTCTTTCAGCGGCATAATCTCTGGCGTTGTAAGTTGCGTTGGCGGACAGGGCGGTCGACCACAATCCGTTGCCCAGGCGGGATGAATTGACCAGATTGAATATAATTTTCATACCGTCGCCCCGGCCGCCGTTTTGAAGTGGGTCCACTCCCATTCTCCAGGCCCGGCAGCCATCGTTGTCGCCGTAGCTAAAAGCACAGGTAGGCTGCCCGTGCAGGCCCATCTTATGCTCAACCGTGGTTATTTCAAAATCATTGGGCTCTAAAGAACCGTCTTCTTCATTCACCCATATTTCAGGCAGCATGAACAAAGAGACACCGGCTGAACCGGGCAACGCGCCTTCCACTCTGGCCAGGCACAGTATAATATTATTCTCCGTAAGCGGATGCCCGGCGCAGGAAATAAACGTTTTCTGCCCTTTTAATTTATATATATCCGGATCATCGGTGGGATAAGCTTTGGAAAGCAAATCTCCCACATCCGAGCCTGCGCTCGGCTCAGTCAGTCCCATGCCGCCGCTCCATTTTCCCGCAAGCAGCTTGGGAAGGAATATTTTTTTGGTTCTTTCGCTGCCGAATCTGGCAATAATATCGGTAACTTTGGCAGATAAGGCAAAATACATCTGAAAATCGCAGTTGGCTGCCTGAAACATTTCGCGGCAGGCCGAATACAAGGTTTCCGGTAATGTAACGGCTTCCGGATCAGGATCCATGTTGGAATTCCCCCAGCCATTTTCCTGGATCATATTCCATAAAGCCTGATACGAAGGCGGTACCTCCACCTTGCCGTCAACCAATCGGGCAGGATTTTCGTCAGCGTCATCGTAAGCAGGTTCCATAGCCTCTTTGGCCATTTTTTTGGCTGTATCAAGAAGCGGTTTTATTTCCTCCTTGGAATATCCGCTATATTTTTCACATGCAAAATTATCTTCGATTGGCAGCCATTCTTCCAGTATAAATTCAATATCTCTAGTGTTTTTATAGGCAAAATTTGCACCCATTCTTTTCATCCTTTCCGTTGCCGTTTCTTTACAGTATGTATGCAGCTCAGACTGCCCCGTGCTTAAAACTTTGGCTTTCTTTTCTCAAAAAACGCTTGTCTTCCCTCGTTATGCTCACTGCCGCATATACATAATCCCTGAGTTCTGGCCTCGACTGCAATGGCGCCGTCAAGTCCCAGCTTTAATGCCGTCTTCAAATTTTCTTTAGCCAAGGCCATCGCTTTCGGGGCATTCTCGGTCAGGCCGTGTGCTATCTGCATGGTTTTTTCGACCACTTCATCGGCCGGAAATATATTGTTCACCAGACCTATGCGTAGAGCCTCGGCCGCATCAATTATCTCGCCGGTAAAAGTTAATTCTTTCGCTTTTTGAACCCCGACCAGACTGGCAAGCAGGTAGCTCACGCCGCAATCAGGCACCAGGCCGACTTTTAAAAATGCCATGGAAAACTTGGCTTTATCTCCGGCATAAATTAAATCGCAGGCTGTCGCCAAACTAAGGCCCGCGCCGACGGCATACCCTTCTACCAACGCTATGGTCACCATACGCATACGATCAATGACTTGCATGATTTCTGAAACACCCATAATATACTCGCTGGCTGCTATTGGGTCTCTTATCCCGCCAATTTCAGAAAGATCCCCCCCCGCGGAAAAACTGCGCGGTATTCCTTTAATCACCAGTACGTTTATGTTGCTTGCATCCGCTTCACGCAATTTTTTAATCAGCCCGTCTTTGACCGGTTTGCATAAGCTGTTTAAAGTTCCCGGATAATTTATCTCAATAATCCCAAGTTTTCCGTTTCGCTTAAAGTCAACAGCCTCTTCCTTGACTGTTCCTGCGGTACTACAAGCAGTAGCGGTAACAGTAGACAAGCAATTCACCCCCCTATTTTTAAAACATAATTTCTAACGACCTGACGCATGCAATAACATTAAGAAATCACTTCGCCTCAAATTGTGGACACATCGATGCCGTTGACTGGTCTTCCCGTTCTTCGTGCCCCCTCTCGGAATGTAATCAAAATTGATTCTTGTTCATGTAGTTATGCAATTAATATGCCAATCCTTTTAAGCGCCAAAAAAAAAGGAGGACGCTAACAACCTGGGCGTCCTCCTTTTCATAATCCTTACCGCCATACTGCGGCGCAGGTTAATGTGGTATCCAATATTCTCCGGGAATCAATTCCCTCTGGACGGCAGTACGACGGTGGCGGTTCCCGGAGTTGTACGCACTCCGTTTTCGTCTTCCACCCATATCTCGCACTCCGCCAAATGCTCGCCGTTCTCTATCCGCTTAGCCATGACCTTGCCTTTGCACCAGTGGGTTATTTTGTCCTCAACCGGTTCTGAAATTGATTTCATGTTTAATGGATAATCCACCCCTCTGAATTGGCAGGAAAACTTCTTCAGCCATCCCTCGTCGCCAATCCAATCGGTCAGCAACTGAATCAGCCAGGCACGTTTCAGCTGTCCGTGTACGATAGGACGGCCGATGCCTTGAGACTCTGCAAAAGGAAGATCATAATGAAGCGGATTGAAGTCTCCGGAAACACTCGCCCATTTGACCAGCATTACCGTCGTAGCTGTTTTTGATAGGACCGGCAGGGCGGAACCTTCTGCAACATCTTCCCAATACAACTGATTTTTAGGCATATCTCTACCTTCCCTTCATATTCAGCTCAAAAAAGAGGTCTGACGGGCAATCGCCACCAATACGCCGAATTGATTGTAATACGAAGTTTTATTAATACAGGTCAGCATGGTCCCCCGCTTGCCCTCTTTGGCGGTAATGCTCTCTATTTCCAGGGAAGCGGTCAGCGTATCACCCGGCCTGATAGGGCTAAAAAACTCGTACTCAATACCGGCATCCAGCAAACTTGGAAATCCTATTTCGGCCATTTTTTGCATAAATTCATCTCTGAGCTTAGTCATGAGAACAAAAGTACCTTTCCACCTCAGCGGCCATCCAAAATAGCCGGGGGGAGCTACAATAGAACCATAACGGCTGTTGCCGGCATACTCTTCATCCCAGAAAAGAAGATTTTCATCTCCAATCGCCTCAGCGTATTTTTTAATAGCGCCTTTTTCAACTTCCAGGATCATCGGCGTTGCAACTTTGCCGATATAATTTTTCGCTTCTTCCGGAAGCATAATTTCACCGCCCCTTTCTCTTCTCCCAACATTTTCCTCAGCCATAATCAACCTGGCAGTCGGTTACCCTTTCATTCCTGCCGTCCAAATCCCCGTTATGCCAGGCACAGGCCTGTGTGCCGCCGATCGCAATACGTCCAGTATTGCGCACTCCTCCGCTTTGCCCTACAAAAATTTTTCTCGGCGGGTAAAATAAACTTTCAGATCTAACCGACTGCTGGATTTTCTGTTTCCATATCGGTGACTTTTACCAGCGTGACCACAGTGATCACCGATTTATTATGCATAAAT
>DATMYB010000525.1:0-9610 GCA_035561215.1 Syntrophomonas sp.
TAATTATTGGAGGGATAACTTTGAAAGAAAATAAAGCCATGCAGAATTTACCGCCGTATTTGTTTGCCCGCATCGAGCAGAAGATTGCCGAGGCCAAAGAGCAGGGGATCGATATAATCAATTTGGGCATCGGCGACCCGGATATACCCACCCCAAAACATATTATCGGCCGGATGGCGACAGCCATCTATGACAGTGCCAATCATCAGTATCCCAGTTCGGTGGGATTGCTGGAGTTCCGCGGGGCGGTAGCCGACTGGTATAAACGGCGCTTCCAGGTGGAACTGGATCCTAAAACCGAAGTGGTTACCCTGTTGGGCTCAAAGGAAGGGATCGCTCACATTTCCTTTGCGTATCTGGACAAGGACGATATAAGTCTGGTGCCGGATCCGGGCTATCCGGTATATGGCATCGGCACTTTACTGGCGGGGGGCAAACCCTATATCATGCCCTTAAAAGCTGAGCATGGCTTCCTGCCAGTACTGGAAGACATTCCGACGGACATAGCCCGTCAGGCCAAACTGATGTTTTTGAACTATCCCAATAATCCCACCGGCGCCATTGCTGATGTGGATTATTTTTCCAAAGTGGTGGAATTTGCCCGCCATTATGATCTGCTGGTCTGTCACGACGCGCCTTACTCCGAAATGGCCTTTGACGGCCGGGTCCTGCCCAGTTTCCTGCAGGCGCCGGGGGCCAAGGAGGTGGCCATAGAATTCCATTCCCTGTCCAAAACCTATAACATGACCGGCTGGAGAATCGGCTGGGCGGCAGGCAACCCTGCTGCTGTCGAAGTGCTGGGACGGTTCAAATCCAATGTTGATTCAGGTGCTTTCCAGGCCATCCAATACGCCGGCATCGAGGCCCTTAAGGGACCCCAGGAATGTGTGGCGGAAAACTGCAAAATATATCAGGAACGCCGGGATATAGCCGTGGAAGGTTTGCGCAAAATGGGGTGGAACATCCAGCCTCCCCAGGCTACTTTTTATCTGTGGGCGCCGGTTCCCCAAGGTTTTACTTCCGCCTCCTTTGCGGAGCTAATACTGGAAAAAGCCGGTGTTATCGTGACCCCCGGCAGCGGTTACGGGGAATACGGAGAAGGCTATTTCCGTATCGCGCTTACCGTGCCGGCCGAGCGGATGAAAGAAGCATTTGATCGCATGTATAATACGTTAGGAAAGGTTGCGTTTTAAATGATAAAAAGTATGACTGGATTTGGACGCAGTCAGTTAAGCGCCAATGGTTACACGGTCAGCTGCGAAATCAAGGGTGTGAACCACCGCTATTTCGATCCCCATATCAGGATGCCTCGCCGCTATGGAATTTTGGAGGACAAGGTCAAGGACGAAATCAAAAAATATGTCCATCGCGGTCGAATTGAGTTAAGCATAAATATTGAGAAAACGGGAGAAAGCACGAGAAATATCAAGGTTGACAAAGATTTAGCGATGGCTTATTATAACTCTTTGAAGGATTTGGCAGAATATCTGGAAATGAAACCCGCTTTCTCGCTGGTGGACATATTCCGCCTGCCGGACGTGTTCAGCCTGGAAGATGCGGAAGAAGATTTGGAAGTAATCTGGCTGACATTGCAGCAAGCGTTGACCGAGGCTTTGGACGGCTTAATGCAGATGCGGATCAATGAAGGCCATAATCTGCTGGAGGATCTTATAGCCAGAACCAATTTCATTTTAAATGTAGTAGGGAGACTGGAAAGCCGGGCGCCGTTGCTGGAGAAGGAATACGAGGAAAAGCTCAGAACCAAAATCACGGAAATGATCCCGCTGGATACGGTGGACGAAAACAGGATCTTGCAGGAAGTGGCCATCTTCTCCGACCGGGTCAGTATAACGGAAGAGATTGTGCGTCTTCAGAGCCATGTAAAGCAATTTAACGCCGCCTTGGCTAAAGGGGATGAGGCGATTGGGCGTAAATGTGATTTTATCGTGCAGGAAATGTTCAGAGAGATCAATACGGTGGCATCCAAAGCCAATGATATTGAGATGAATCAGATTGTAATCAGCGTAAAAACTGAATTGGAAAAGATCAGAGAACAGCTTCAAAATATTGAATAAATCAGGAGGTGCAGCGATAGTTTATGGACATTAAACTGGTGAATATAGGTTTCGGCAACATTGTAGCCGCTAACCGGATTATTGCAATCGTCAGTCCTGAGTCAGCACCCATTAAGAGAATTGTGCAGGAAGCACGTGAAAAAGGCGTATTAATTGATGCTACCTATGGACGCAGAACCAGGGCGGTTATCGTTACCGACAGCGGCCATGTGGTTTTATCGGCGGTTCAGCCGGAGACGGTAGCCAACCGGCTTGACCTGAAAGACACTCCGGTTGAAGAAGATTAAAAAAAGTGCTGCGGCGGGCAGCAGAAGGCGGGCAGCAAGCAGCAATGGATAGAACAGGAATCTTATTTGTTATTTCCGGTCCATCAGGTGTAGGTAAGGGCACCGTCAGGGAAGCGGTGCTTAAACGCTTGACTGATATAAAAATGTCCGTATCAGCTACTACCAGACCGCCGCGAGCGGGAGAAACCGACGGGCTGGATTATTTTTTTATCGATCCGGAAAAATTTGAGCAAATGTATGAACAAGGGGAATTTCTTGAGTGTGCCCGGGTATATGACAATCGCTATGGAACTCCCAGACATTTTGTAAACGATAATCTTGCCCGCGGTGTCGATGTGCTGTTGGAGATAGATATTCAAGGCGCCATGCAGGTCAAGGAGAAAATGCCCCAGGGAGTGTTCATATTTATTCAACCGCCCAGTATAGAAGCATTGGTGCAGCGGATTTACAAGCGGGGCAAAGACCCCGAAGACAGCATAAAAAAACGCATGGCCGCGTGCCGGGAGGAAATGGATCACAGTTGCTATTATGATTATTTGGTAGTGAACGATGATCTGCAGGAAGCGGTTAATAAGGTACACGCTATTATTGTGGCGGAACGTTGCAGAATAAGAAAAGAGATTGAGGAGTGATTTGGGAGATGATTACACCGTCTACAAAAGAACTCATGGATATCAGTCAAAGTAAATACGCGGTGGTGGTGGCAGTAGCCAAGGAAGCAAGAAAATTATCCGAGGCAAAAAAGAATGACGAGAATTATCGTCTTTCCAGTATGGTTACGGAAGCCCTGGATGAAATTTTGCAAGAAAAAATAACGATTATTTATAAGTAGTGATCCGACAAGGAGGCTTCGTCATGGCTAGAACAGTAGGCGTCGGCATTACCGGCGGCATTGCGTCTTATAAAATTGCAGATCTGGTCAGCAAATTGAAATCCGAAGGCAACGACGTGATTGTAATGATGACGGAGGGCGCGACTCATTTTATAAGTCCGCTTACCTTTAAAACCTTATCCGGACGGGAAGTCGTGACGGATTTATGGACCGAGTCACGGGAATATAAAGTGCAGCATATAGGAGTGGCCGAGCAGTTGGATCTGCTGGTCATCGCGCCGGCTACGGCTAATTTTATCGGCAAAATGGCCCACGGTATTGCTGACGATCTGCTTTCCACCGTGGCTTTGGCCAATACCGCTCCGGTGTTGATCGTGCCGGCGATGAACTCCAATATGTATGAAAATCCTATCGTACAGGATAATATCAAAAAACTGCAGTCATACGGATATCACGTTCAGGAACCGGAAAGCGGCATGCTGGCTTGCGGAGCGGAAGGAAAAGGCCGCTTGCCGGCCGTCGAAAAGATTTATGACCGCATCATGGACTTGCTTACCGCCAGAGATGATATGGCCGGCAAGCGCGTATTGGTAAACGCCGGCTCTACCTGCGAGGATATTGATCCGGTTCGTTTTATCGGCAACCGTGGAACAGGCAGGATGGGTTATGCAATTGCCCGCGAAGCCTGCAAACGCGGCGCCGATGTTATCCTGGTCAGCGGCAAGACCAACCTGGAGACGCCGGCCAATGTCAAACACGTTGAGGTATGGAGTTCTCAGGATATGTGCGAGGTTATGCTGAAATACCAGCCGGTTTGCGACGTTATTATCGGGGCGGCAGCGGTGGGAGATTTTCGCCTGGCGGAAGTGGCCGAGCAGAAGATAAAAAAGAACGATGCAGGATCCCAATCAGTTATGCTTGAATTAGTTGGGACTACTGATATACTTAAGGAAATGGGAAAACGTAAGCAAGCCAGTCAAATTATGGTTGGTTTTGCTGCTGAAACGGAAAATCTGCTGGAAAATGCCCGCAAAAAATTAAAATCCAAGAATTTGGATTTCATCGTTGCCAATGACGTTACGCTGGAAGGAGCAGGATTTGCGGCGGAGACCAACGTGGTTACCCTTATATCCCGTGAGGGGGAGGTAACGTCCTTGCCCAAAATGATGAAGGAAGAAGTTGCCGCTGCCATCATAGATCGTGTGGTAGAATTGATGCAATCATAAAATGCAGACAGAAAAGGGGAGAAGGCATTGAATATAAAACTATTTACATCTGAGTCTGTAACCGAAGGGCATCCTGATAAAATGGCGGATCAAATTTCCGATGCCCTTCTTGATTCTATATTGGCCCAGGATCCGTACGCTCGGGTCGCGGCCGAGACCCTCGTAACCACCGGTTTGGTGCTGGTATCCGGTGAGATTACGACGGATTGCTATGTAGATATACCGAAACTGGTTAGAAATACAATTAAAGATATTGGCTATACCCGGGCAAAATACGGCTTTGACAGCGAAACCTGCGCGATTTTGACCGCATTGGACGAGCAATCGGGGGATATTGCCATGGGCGTTGACCAGGCCTTGGAGGCCAAGCGTGGTGAAATGAGCGATGCCGAAGTGGCGGCCATCGGCGCCGGCGATCAGGGCATGATGTTTGGGTATGCTACCAATGAAACCCCAGAGTATATGCCTATGCCGATAGCGCTGGCCAGCAAAATGGCCCAGCGGCTGACCGAAGTAAGAAAAGAAGGGATCATCCCTTATCTGCGCCCCGACGGAAAAACACAGGTGACGGTAGAATACGATGACGACAAACCTGTCCGGGTGGATACGGTGGTGGTTTCCACCCAGCATCATCCGGAGGTAAATCTGGACACCATTGAAAGTGATATTATCGAACAGGTGATCAAAAAAGTGATTCCCGCGGAAATGCTGGATAAACGTACCCGATATTTTGTCAATCCTACCGGCCGTTTCGTCATCGGTGGTCCTCAGGGAGACTGCGGGCTGACCGGAAGGAAAATAATCGTCGATAGCTACGGTGGTATGGCTCGTCATGGCGGCGGAGCCTTTTCCGGGAAAGATCCGACCAAAGTCGATCGTTCGGCCGCTTATGCAGCCAGATACGTCGCCAAGAACATGGTGGCGGCAGGCGTGGCCGACCGGCTGGAAATACAGTTGGCGTACGCCATCGGTGTAGCCCATCCGGTTTCTATATCAGTGGAAGCCTTTGGTACCAATAAAATACCCCTTGAAAAAATCGTGACTTTGATCGAAGAGCATTTTGATCTGCGTCCGGCGGCCATCATTAGAGATTTGGATCTGAGACGACCTATATACAAAAAGACAGCGGCGTACGGACATTTCGGACGTAATGAAAAAGAATTCACCTGGGAAAGAACTGACAAGGCCGACGCTATCAGAAAATCAGCCGGCTTATAATACGCTGGTTTGGACAGGCAACTTTTCAGCAGGCGGGGGCAATCCCCGCCTGTTTGCGTTAACAGAGGAGAATTATGCAGGCAGTAAATGTTATAGTCAATCTGAATACCAGCCAGTTGAATCACTGTTTTACCTACGCGGTGCCTCGTGAAATGAATGACACGGCCGAATTCGGGAAGCGGGTGCTGGTGGATTTTCGCGGCAAAAAAACGGAAGCGTTTATTATCGACCGGTTGGAGGCCGACCCCGATTTAGCGGTTAAGCCCATCTTGAAAGTGCTGGATGAAGAAGCGGTTTTCAACCATGAACTGCTGGAACTGGCCCAATGGATGGCGGATTACTATTCGGTTTCCCTGGCGATGATTTTATCGATGATCATACCGCGCCAACTGCAGCAAAAAACCTCCTGGCGGGTGGCCCCGGCCGTCAGTCAGGAAGCATTTGCGGCCACCTGTCCGGACCGAGGCGAGCTGACTGATTTTATGGAATTACTGTGGTCGAAGGGGGAACTGAACCTGACTGCAGCCGCCAGGATGATCGGCCGGAAACCGCTGCAGGAGATGATAGACCAGGGGCTGCTGAGCCTTAACGGCAGCTACCGGCAGATACGCGCCCGCCGTAACGATAAAATATACTTACTGGACCGTCAGCAATACGAACAGGACAGGGCGGCGCTCAATAAAAAGGCGCCGCGGCAGTCCCAGGCGCTGGAGATACTGGCAGCCAATCCGTCCATTAGCTGCGCCGAGTTTGATAAACTGGTACCGCGTTCAATCACTGCCGCCTTGATAAAAAAGGGGCTGGTCAGCCTGGGGAAAATCAGTCCGGAAATAGTCACACCAGATTTCCAATTGAACGAAGAACAGGTTGACGCCATCAATCGGATAACCGGGAGCATAAACGGAAACCGGTATGAGGAATACCTGCTGTTTGGAATCACCGGCAGCGGTAAAACGGAAGTATATGTGCGCACGGCATTAGAGGCTATTGATCATGGGAAAACGGTTATCGTGCTGGTGCCGGAGATTGCCTTGACCCGACAACTGGTAGAAATATTTTCCCGGCGCATTGAGGATATCGCGGTACTGCACAGTGCCATGTCCGCAGGGGAGCGCTACGAAGAATGGAAGCGGATCAAGCGCGGCGAAGCCAAGCTGGTACTGGGGCCGCGTTCGGCTGTTTTTGCTCCGTTGCCGCATCTGGGGCTGGTTATTATGGATGAAGAGCAGGAATATAGTTATAAGCAGGAGGAGAATCCCCGTTATCATACCCGGGATATAGCCCGGGAACGGGCGCGTCGGTCCGGGGCAGTTCTACTGCTGGGCAGCGCTACGCCCGCTTTGGAGACATTTTATAGGGTGACCACCGGCCAGGCGCAACTGCTGCGCCTGACCAGCCGAACCGCCGGCGCCTCCGTACCCCGGGTCATTATCGAAGACATGCGCAAATCTTTCAAAAGCGGCAATCGCGGCGTTATCTCATCTTATCTGCGGGAGAGCTTGGATCGAGTGCTGAAAATGGAGCAACAGAGCATACTATTTATCAACCGGCGCGGACATTCACCCATGACTATTTGCCGGGAATGTGGTAATATTGCTTCGTGTCCTAATTGCTCAGTGGGGATGACGTATCATCGCGATCTTAATCAAAACGTCTGTCATTATTGCAATATTCATCTGCCGCAGCCATCGGTCTGCGGGATATGCGGCAGCCGCCATCTGCAAATGGCCGGTACCGGTACCCAAAAGGTCGAAGATGAAATTCGTGCGTTATTTCCCCAGGCCCGTATTGCCCGGCTGGATTTGGACAGCAGCCGTCAGCAGGGGGCTCAGAAGGAAATACTGCAAGCCATGGGGGAACGCCGCATCGATATTCTGATCGGTACGCAAATGGTGGCCAAAGGCTTTGACTTTCCGCTGGTCTCCCTGGTGGGAGTAATCGATGCCGACAGCCTGCTGAACCTGCCCGATTACAGAGCCCGGGAACGCAGTTTTCAGTTATTGGTGCAAGTGGCAGGACGGGCGGGAAGGTCTGATATTGCCGGCGAAGTAATTATTCAGACCTACAATCCCCAGGAACCGTTGTTTGAGAAAGTCGTCAGCCAGGATTATGAGAGTTTTTACCGGGATGAGATCAAGATTCGCAGCGCTTTGGAATACCCGCCCTTTAACGAGGTGTTAAGGATCGTGGTCAACAGCGATACGGAGTCCTCGTGCCGGGATCATGCCGTCGAGCTGGCAAAATTTATTGAGGAAGTCATTGACGCCAAAGAAGATAGTATAATGATACTGGGGCCGGCGCCGTGCCCCATCAGCAAAATAAAAAATCGTTATCGTCATCAAATCATAATAAAATGTCTCAATGCTTTGTTGTTACGCAGTATTGCTGCTAAAATTAACAATAGAATTAATCCATCTGATATTAAACTGGAGTTGGATTTGAATCCCATGGTAACTTTTTAAGGAGGAATTTCTATTGGGGGTATATAAGATCATTACAACGCCCGATCCGGTGTTAAGGCAAAAAGCACAGAAAGTTGAGCATATAAACGCGGGTGTGCAAAGATTGCTGGATAATATGCGCGATACCCTTTATGCAGCTGACGGAGTTGGCCTGGCGGCTCCGCAGATCGGCGTATCCAAACGCGCGATCGTCATCGATCCGGGGGATCAGTATATTGAAATGATAAATCCGCAGATTTTGAGCAGTGAAGGCGAAGTGACCGCCCGGGAAGGATGCCTGAGTATTCCGGATCTGGTGGGCTGGTGCAAAAGAGCGGAAAGAGTTACGGTAAAAGGATTAAACCGCAGCGGTGAAGAAGTAGAAATGGAAGTCGAAGGCAAACTGGCCAGAATATTTCAACATGAAATCGATCATTTAGACGGAATATTGTTCCCGGATAAAGCGATAGAAACAAAAGTGGAGAAATAAGCAGCAGTTTAGGAGGGGATAATGATGAAAATCGTTTTTATGGGTACGTCTGCATTTTCAGTTCCTTCTCTGCAGAAAATGTTGGAGACGCAACATGAAATTATAGGTGTTATAACCCAACCGGATCGTCCCCGCGGCCGGGGACAAAAACTTATCCCTTCCCCGGTAAAAGAATTTGCATTAAATAACGGTTTGCAAATTTATCAGCCGGCAAGAATCAGAGATGACGAGGCCATTGATCAACTGCGCAGTTGGGATCCGGATCTGGTAGTGGTGGTTTCCTACGGTCAGATCATACCGGCGGAAATATTGGATTTCCCCAAACTTGGATGTATCAATGTGCATGCGTCGTTGCTGCCGCGTTATCGCGGCGCCGCTCCTATTCAAAGAGCGATCATGGCTGGAGAAAGCGTAAGCGGCATTACTACCATGGCTATGGACAAAGGATTGGATACAGGCGATATCATTCTGCAGCTGCCGGTGAAAATCGGCGCGGATATGGATTACGGAATATATTCGGAGATATTGGCCAATGCCGGAGCGGATCTGCTGATCGACACCCTGGCCATCCTGCAAAGCGGTTCTTATCCGCGGCGCAGGCAGAACCCTGGCAAAGCCACCTACGCCCATATGATAAACCGTGAAGAAGAAAAAATAGACTGGCGCCGACCGGCCACGGATATATATAATTTGATCAGGGCCCTTAGCCCCCAACCGGCAGCGTATACTTCTTTTGGCGAGCATCGTTTTAAAATATTTTCGGCGCGGGTTACGGATAGCAATACCGGTGCCGCACCGGGAGAAATTGTGAAAATAGGACCTCAGGCGATGGTGGTCCAATGTGCCGACGGGGCATTGGATCTCCAAGAACTTCAGTTGGCCGGTAAAAAGCGGATGCCCAGCAGTGAATTCCTAAAAGGCTTTAAATTGAACGTCGGTGACAAATTAGGAAATTAGTAGTCTGTGTCACCTAAAACTTTGCTTCCCGCCGGCCAAATTTTCGCAGGACTTCGTTGTCGTCAATCGCAATACGTCCAGTAT
>DATMYB010000526.1:0-4974 GCA_035561215.1 Syntrophomonas sp.
GATGGTGGATCTGCGGCCATATTTTTGCATACGCTAAGAAAAGGTTGACAAATTTATTAAAGGCAGATATGATTCATAGTAACTTTTATTATTTAGAACTGATGAGTCAGAGAAGTAAGTTTGAAGCTGCGCTTACAGAGAGCCGCAGAGGTTGAGAATGCGGTAGTGGCAGGCAATCTGAATGGACTGACGAGGGTGGCTGCTAAATGGCGACAGAGTAGCAGCCGACGGGATTCTCTACCCGTTATCAAGGGAGCGCGCATGATAGTGCGCGGTAATGAGCGGGTCTGATGACCAATTTGGGTGGTACCGCATGAGTTTGAACTCGTGTCCCTTAGTAGGGGATACGAGTTTTTGTTATTTAAGGACTAGGAAAGACCAAGCTCATAAAATAGCAGGTTGATTCACAAACTAAAATTAATAGACGAAGGGAGTAGACGAAAATGGCCAAGGTACCGTACAGAACTTATCTTACTGAGGAGGAAATGCCGAAGCAATGGTATAATCTTCGTGCGGATATGAAGGAACAGCACGACCCGTTTTTAAATCCGGGCACACTCCAGCCTTTAACGGCGCCGGAAGACTTATATCCGATTTTTTGCGAAGAACTGTGCAAACAGGAAATGGACTCGAAAACTAGATATTTCGATATTCCGGAGGAGGTGCTGGAATACTATAAAACCTTCCGGCCTTCGCCGTTGATTCGCGCTTATAATCTGGAAAAGGCGCTGGATACTCCTGCCAAGATCTATTTTAAATTTGAAGGCAACAACACTTCCGGCAGTCATAAGCTCAACGCTGCCGCTGCCATGGCCTATTATGCCAAAGCCCAGGGTTTGAAAGCGCTGACCACGGAGACCGGCGCCGGCCAGTGGGGTACCGCTTTGTCCATGGCCTGCGCGTTTTTCGGTTTGGATCTGACCGTGTTCATGGTCAAGGTTTCTTATCAGCAGAAACCTTTCCGTAAAGCGGTAATGGAAACTTACGGTTCCAAAATTATCCCCAGTCCTTCTGACACTACCGAGGTGGGGCGCGCCATTCTGGCCAATGATCCTGATACCGGCGGCAGCCTCGGCTGCGCCATTTCCGAAGCCATCGAGCTTTCCATGCGGGACGACAACTGCCGCTACGCGCTGGGCTCGGTCCTTAACCAGGTGCTGCTCCATCAGTCCATTATCGGGTTGGAAAGCAAAATCGCCATGGAAAAGGTCGACTCCTATCCGGATATCGTCGTCGGCTGTGCCGGGGGAGGCTCCAACCTGGGCGGATTGATGGCGGCCTTTATGCAGGACAAACTGACCGGCAAGGCCAATGCCAGATTTATCGCTGTGGAACCGGCTTCCTGTCCCTCTCTGACCCGCGGCAAATATGCCTATGATTTTTGCGATACCGGCAAAATAACCCCGCTGGCCCGGATGTACACCTTGGGCAGCGGCTTCATTCCTTCTCCTAACCATGCCGGCGGATTGCGCTATCACGGCATGTCGCCGATACTGTCCAAGCTCTATCACGACGGTTATATGGAAGCGATAGCGGCGGAGCAGAACAAAGTGTTCGATGCGGCCACGCTGTTTGCCCGGAAAGAGCAGATCCTGCCCGCGCCGGAATCAGCCCATGCTATCTACGGCGCTGTTCAAGAAGCTTTGAAATGTAAAGAAGCGGGAGAGGCCAAAACGATTTTGTTCGGTCTGACCGGCACCGGCTACTTCGATATGCAGGCGTATACACAATATAATGAGGGGACCATGACTGATTATATTCCCACCGATGAAGACCTGCAGAGGGGATTTGACGGTCTGCCCAAGGTCGATTAAATTTTCGGGATACATTTGGAATTCAATACTGAACTAACCCGCCCTAAGCCTCCGCTTCTGTGGGTGGCGGAGGACTTAAGGCGGCTAATCAAATTACCCAGGCGTTTAAGGGAATAAATAATCCTTTAAACGCCTTCTTCGTATGGGACGGATAGGCGTCCTATCCAGACACCGAAAGCATAACTTGCGGTTAGGAAAGACAGCGGCCGCTTGGAATAGGTTGCTTAAGCCGGGTTTCCCGGCTAATAATGTTTTTATGATTTCCCCGGTACAGATATAATTGACTGCCGCTCATACATAATGTCCATGGAAACCGCCGATAATAGAGGTATCAATATAAGAAACGGGCGATATATATGGTACTGATCATCATCCGTACCTTGATCATGTTTGTCACTACCGTCATATTTCTCCGCATTATGGGCAAAAGACAGATCGGTCAACTACAGCCCTACGAGCTGGTGGTCATCATTATGATCTCCGAGTTGGCTTCCGTACCCATGCAGAATCCCGGTGTGCCTCTGATTAACGGGCTGATTCCGATTTTCATTTTGCTGACCTGCGAAGTGACGCTTTCGTTCATTTCCATGAAAAGTGAGCAGGCCCGCGGGGTGATCTGCGGCAAGCCTAGCATTTTGATTGAAAACTCTAAAATTATGGAAAGCGAGATGCGCCGGCTGCGCTATAACATCAACGATCTGCTGGAGCAACTGCGGGAGAAAGACGTGACCGACATCAGCAGCGTTGAATTTGCGATTCTGGAAACGAGCGGCCAATTGAGCGTAATTCTTAAACCGGACCGCAGGCCGCTGCAGCCGCGAGACATGAGTATCATTCCGCCGCCGGAGAGCTTGCCTGTGTCTTTGATTATCGACGGCTATGTTATGGAGGAAAATCTGCGGCATAAAAATGTCAGCCATGATTGGCTTGATAACGAACTGAACATGCACAATATCCGCGATTATCGACAGGTTTTGTTTGCCTGCATCGATTCCGAAGGCAAGTTCTTTTATCAATTGAAGGAAACGACCGGGTTCAAAGGAGGCGCTGCATGAGAGTTTTAAGCGTATTGCTGATCGTTTTGGCGCTGATCATCGGCTTTGGAACCTGGAACAACCAGGCGCTGAGAGAGTCAACCGACGACGTGACCGGGCAGATCCAGCAGATCATGACCTCCGTCGACCGTCAAAACTGGGATCAGGCTCGCCAACAGACGGAAGCCCTGGAAAAGAGCTGGAGCCAAAATGCCAAATGGTGGCCGATTTTTTTGGATCATCAGGAGATTGACAATATCGAATTTTCCCTGGCTAAAACCAGAGAATATGTAAATGTCCGCAACGCGCCGCTGGCTATGGGGCAATTATCGGAACTGCATTTGATGATGGAGCATATCCCCGACAAGGAAGCGGTAACGTTGGAGAACATTCTATAATAAGCAACATATCCTGGAAGAGCTAAGCAGTTGTTGAACAGTCGCGAGTTGCCGGAGCGGTACGGTTAAATAGAAAAAAAGCCGGGCATGCCGCCCGGCGAACTTTTTTACTGTTTTATTTAGGCGCGACTGAAAATTCAAGTTCGGGATAAGTCCGTTCCAGCCAGTTCAGCGCAAATTCATGCTCGCACAGTACCACCATTCGGTCGTCCCGGTCAAACACGCACAGGCAGCTGAGGTTGGTAAGCCGGCCGGCATAGTCCGCCGGGGCCGATGCAACCCAGCGAGCCAATTGATAGGGAAGATGTTGGATTCTGATATCCGCTCCGTACTCGCCTTTGAGGCGATATTTAAACACTTCGAACTGCAGCTCGCCTACCACGCCGAGAATGACCTCTTCACTATGATCAACGGTATGGAATACCTGTACGGTACCCTCTTCCTCCAATTGATTGACGCCGTTCTGGAACTGTTTGTACTTCATTGCGTTCATGTTTGACACCCGGGCAAAGTGCTCCGGCGGAAACTGGGGCAAAGGCGGATAGGTAAAGGCGCCTTCGGCGCACAGGGTGTCGCCGATACGGTAAATGCCGGGGTCATGCAAACCAATAATGTCGCCCGGATAAGCAATTTCTACAATGTCCCGGTCCTGGGCCAGGAATTGTTGGGGCTGAGACAATTTTATTTTCTTGCCGGTGCGAACTTGATTGACGGTCATGCCCCGTTCGAATCTGCCGGAGCATACGCGCATAAAAGCAATCCGGTCGCGATGGGCAGGATTCATGTTGGCTTGAATTTTAAACACAAAACCGGAAAAACCGTCCGTAGTCTCCACCGGCCCGATGCTGCTGGCATGTGGACTGGGCCAGGGAGCCAGGGAGATAAATTCATCCAAAAAGGTCTGGACCCCGAATTTGTTGATGGCGCTGCCAAAATACACCGGCGTCAAGCGCCCGTGCTTTACTTTCTCGGAGTCGAAGGGATCGCCGGCGATATCCAGCAGTTCTATATCCTCGCAGAGTTTATCGTATAGCGAATCGCCCACCAACTGGCGGAGGGCCGGATCATCCAGGTTTTCGGTTTGCGGATAAAAAAACTCCCGTTGGCCGTCCTCACGATACAGTTCAACCCGGTGATACTGCCGGTCATAAATGCCGCAGAATTCGTTGCCCATGCCGATAGGCCAGTTCATAGGACAGGAACGAATACCCAGCACCTGCTCCAATTCTTCCAAAAGGGCCAAAGGTTCCTTGCCGTAACGGTCCATTTTATTAATAAAGGTGAAAATGGGGATACCTCGCTGACTGCAGACCTTGAACAATTTGATGGTCTGCGCTTCTACGCCTTTGGCTGCGTCCAACAGCATCACCGCGCTGTCGGCGGCGGTTAAGGTACGGTAGGTATCTTCACTGAAGTCCTGATGCCCCGGGGTATCCAGAATATTGATACGATGCCCGTTATAGTCAAATTGCATGGCGCTGGTGGTGACCGAGATGCCACGCTCTTTTTCGATTGCCATCCAATCTGAACGGGCAAACCGCTGGGCTTTGCGTCCTTTAACTTCGCCGGCCATGCGGATCGCGCCGCCGAAAAGCAGCAGCTTTTCCGTCAATGTGGTTTTACCGGCGTCAGGATGCGATATGATGGCGAAGGTACGCCTTTTTTTGACCTCACGACTGATCTCGTCCTGTAATTCTGTCAATGCCTTAAATCCTCCCTGCGTAAAAG
>DATMYB010000527.1:0-5152 GCA_035561215.1 Syntrophomonas sp.
CCCTAATTATCTATTATGACATTCATTGACGACAAGTCGCAATTCAGTTACCGAGCCGATAAAATCTCCGTAACGTTGGACAGCGATTTCCATATGGGAAGTTACTTCATCTCCAACAGCCTCAAATGCCTCAACGGTTATTACCAAGCGGTTGTTTTTCGCCTCACGTTTCCATGTACCGATAACTCGGCCATTCAGTATAACTACCGGCTATCTTCCTGTGGAAACAAAAACGACGGTAGCGGTTATCCGCATTATGTACGGTGGACGTGATATTGAAGAACAGCTGCGGCAAATGGAAGCGGGAGGGATCTGAACATAATCAGGTGCTTTTTTATGCCTATTTTTCAGGAGGAAAGAAACTGTCGTGTTTATCCAATCAGAGTGTTATCCCAATAACGACTTTATATAGCCAACCGGTACATCCATGCGGGCAGCCGTCTCCTCCATAGAAAGACCGCTGTCCATGAATCGCTTGATAACCATGTCCATCGCCTCGCCGACTTCGATGATATGTTTATCCGGGTCATAAAAACGGATAACTCTCTGCCCCCATGAATGCTCGAACAGAGGATGGACGTATTCAATATCCGTAAAGCCATGTAATTTGGCGACGAAGGAATCCATATCATCTTCTTCAAAATACAACTCACAGGCGTTGTTCTTAAAAATGATTTCTTCATTTTGCTTATGGATAAAGTCCTGCCATGTACCAAGAGTCTGTAGCGCTACACCGCCTGTCAAGGTAACATTTGAGCCGAAGTCAGACACGACCTTCAATCCCAATACATCAAGATAAAACCTCTTTGCTTTTGCCATTTCCCTGACCGCAATCAATGTACATATATATTTCATCCCTACTTCCCTCCCATGCAGTTCCTTACAAAAGCGCTTGTTGGGATAATATGCTCCATACTATTCGGGTTGTTTTTCAAACAGAAAATTCATAAACATGCTCTCATTGCTGTATGGGTTTCCCTGATAATCTCCATATACTTCTTTAAGCGAAAAGCCCGCTTCGGAAGCAGCAATTTGCATTTCATCCCTTGAAATTACAGAAAAGCGTATGTCTAAATACCGCTTTTCTATTAAGGTGTTTTTGCCATCATAAATTTCGTAAAATTGCGTACCGCTGATGATTTTATCTTTATCGGAATAATTGTTGTAATACGTTACCATCAATGTTTTATCGTTTTCTAACGGGAATTTCCCCAATGCTTTTATATTGCCATCCGCAGATTTTACCCGGTAAGCAGGATGATAAAGTGTACAAAAGAATTTGCCGCCCGGGAGCAGATGGCGGTAGATGGAGTAAATGGCCTGTTTCCTTTTTTCCGCATCTGTGATTTCTGCGATGGAATTGAAGGGGATCATCACAAGGTCAAACTGTTCACCCAAATCAAGATTGCACACGTCCTGGCAAATGATTTTATCGTGTTTGGAAGCATCCAGTTTGCGGCGGAACACCCGCAGCATTTCCGCTGAATAATCTACACAGGTTAAGGGGTAGCCGCTTTCTATCAAAGGCAGCGATACCCGTCCGGTACCACACATAAGCTCCAGAATATTATGGTATTCTTTGCATAACTCTTTGAAAAACGCAATATCAAAATCTGTCTGAACATAGTTATCATACAAATCTGCAACCAAATCAAAATCAATCGTTTTATTCATAATGCACACCCAATTCTATATCATGCTTATAAAAATTTGAATAGCACCTTTTCTTTATACACTGCGTACTACATCCATTATCTCCTGTTATTTCATTATTTGTGTATAAATATGGTTATCGCGGTAATCAGGACAAGCGCAGCAGTAATGTAATTCATCGAGATATAGCATTGCGGCAACTCTAATCCCTTCGAGAAATTTGCGCTGATCCACAGATTAAAGCCAAACATGCCAAGCGCCATGAACAAAGTGATAACCGCCAGAATGATTTGAAATGCTCTCATAATAGAATTCTCCTTTACATTTTCGCAACACCATGGTATGCTGCACTAAAACAGTATACCGTTGGTCTACTTTTAAGAAAAATATAACGGTAGTCTACTTTTTTGTCAAGAGGAGAATCGAAAAAATGAAAGAAAATTTGTCTAAGCGAGAAGCCAATAAAATACAGAAAAAGGAGACCTTTATAAGGGCAGCGGAGGAGCTATTTGTTGAAAAAGGCTTTGAAAACACTTCCATTGAAGAGATAGTGAGCCGCGCGGGTCTTACCAAGCGGACTTTATACCAATATTTTCAGAGCAAAGAAGACCTCTATTATGCTGTGGCGCTCAAAGGCGCCAGGCAGCTTTATGAAGCCTCAATGGATGCTATGCAACGTGGTGAGAACACCCGCGAGAAGATCCGGCTTGCTAATCTCGCTCATCTTAACTTTTATAAGGAATACCAGAACTCATTTCGGATTTTAAACTATGCTCCGGCAAGCAAAGAGAACAGCGAAATAAGCCCACACTTTCAACAGGTGAAGATGCTTGATACCCAGCGGATGATGCACCTCGCATCGCTGATGGCCGCCGGCTCATCAGACGGCAGCATAAATCCCAAGCTGGATATGAAAAAGGCTGTGCTTTTCGGCTTCTTTTCCGCCTTTAGTCTGCTCTACACTTTTGCCTTTACGGACAAAAGCATTTGGACGGCATTGTCTTTGGAAGAAGAGGAATTTTTGCAGTTCAGTTTTGAATTGTTTGCGGATGCTTTAAAATAGTTCGTTGCTTAACATTCAATCCTTCCAATCCCACCAGTTTTGCTTATCGGGCGGCAACTGCCCGTCGTGGTCAGCATAATGCACCGCCAGACGATAGCAATACAACGCACATCTGTCCACGGTCACGCCTTGCGCTATGCAGTCGGCGGCGTAAACATCATCAGGGCTTTTGCCTTTCAGCGATTCTATTGTCGGATAACCCGCCCTAACCAAATGCTCCGCCATATTGTTCCCGATGCCGGGGATTTTCGTTAATTCCGATTTCATAGTCAGCAACTCCATTTTATCTTTGCGGGATTCGGCTCGTCCTCAACAGCTATGGCTTGCAATGCCGCCGTCATATCGGCGCAGACTTCCTCGGCGATTTTGCCGTATTCAGCCTCAGTTGCGTTCAGACCGAGTATGTCATAAGCAAGCGCAGCCGCGCCGTAGAAGTAAAGCCCGATGGAGTGAGACAACGTATGAACGACCGCAGAGCCTTGTCCGCAAGCGCGAGCCGCCGCTTGCGCGACCGGGTTTGCGTCAAGTTCGCGGGCGGCGGCGTGACACTCGTTCAGAATGATGTTCTTGACCACTGGGAACTTGACCTTACCATCAAGGTAATCGCGGGAAGCGTTCAGGGCGTTTCGCGGTCGGTCATCGTTTTGGCAATGCTTCTCAAATAACGGTAGAATGTTTTCCTCGGCATAACCTATACACCAGTTACAGATTGTCGCCCTGCTCTGGGTGTCAATCAAGCGCATAAGTGCGACAGTAGATGGCGCGTTTACATTGCCGAGCATTTTACGGAGTTTCTTTGCCATAAACACCCTTCAAAGGAAAACCACCTATCAGACAAACTTAAAGTTTATCAATAGGTAGTGTTAAATTTGGTGGAGACGATGGGATTCGAACCCACGACCCCCTCGTTGCGAACGAGGTGCTCTCCCAGCTGAGCCACGCCCCCACGACTGTCTATTATATCACAGTTCTTTTTCTGTTTCACCTAATTGCCCTGATCAAATCTTTTTCATTATGATATCCAGCTGTTTGTTTTTACTGTTCCAGGCCGTGTCCGTTATGACGAACAGACTCTGATTGATTTTAACGCTGCACCCGATAAAGTTATAGTTTGCATCGTCTATCTTAAACGAGGAGGCGCTGGTTATGTTCAACGTGTTGAAAGCCGTCCAGTTGCCGCCGGCCTGAAGCTGGATAAACGATGTCAGACCGAAATAGCAGAGTTCACTTTGATTATAAAAGGCAACCCGGTCGGGCTGCTCGAATTCACCGCCGGACGATTCAGCAGCGGTAGGGATAATCCCGGTCGCCTTGAGCTGGGGGATGGTATCATCGTGCAGCAGGCTGATTTTAGTGATGCTGTACAGCTGATTCTCCAGGGCAATGCTCACATTGTTGCCGGTAAGTTCATGGGTCTGCCCGTTGAGTATTATATGGTTCTCATCGATGATCTCCATTTGCCCCAGATTGCAGTTGGAATAGACCGAGTTCAGATAGAGCTTGATTACATCGGAAGCCAGGATTTGATTGTTGAAAGCCAGGGTGTTGATCTTTACCGCTTTGGGGGTTAGGAGCAGCTTGCCTTCCGTGAGCTGCATGTTATTAATTCCAAATCGTTTGTGGCCCACAATGAAATCAGGGTTGCCGCTCCCGGTGTTCAGCGGAAAGGTATATTGAGCGTTTACCTGCAGCACGTCACCACTGCTGGCCAGTTGGTTGACGGGAATCTCTACCGCGCCAGACTTGAAGCTAACCTGTACCTGGCTGATGTCATAGGCGTCATTGTTGATTAAAACCAGGCTTATGGGGCTTGAGTTGCTGGTGGTTTTGGAGCCGGCAGTTGAGGTTGAAGTCGAATGGTATTTAGCCAAAAAGCCAGTAACTACGGAGCAGATTTCTCCCCGTTTCATGTTGCCAAAGGGGTTGAAGGAGCCGTCCGGATAACCGGCCAGAAGGCCGTCATCAACCGCTGTTTTAATATAGCCTTTGTACAGGCTCTGGTTGATGGTAGTTTGATCAGTGAATTTGGTACTGCCTTTTTCCGGTGATTTTGACAGAGCCCGTACCAGCATGGCGCATACCTCGCTGCGTTTTATACTGGTGTCCGGCTTCAGTCCTTCCGGATATTCGGCCGGCACCAGCAGCCCCTTTTTAACGGCTTCATTGATAAAGGCCCGGGCCCAATGGCTTCCGGTATCGGAAAAGGTTTTAGACGTTTTATCAGTGGGAGCGAGCCCCATGGAGCTTACTAACAGGGCGGTAAATTCGGCTTTGGTCATGGGGTAATCCGGCTTAAAACTGCCGTCCGGGTAGCCGGCAATGAGACCTGCACTGGACAACTGGCTTATCTTGTCTTTCGCCCAGTGTTTGCTTACATCATTAAAATCAGAGGCCTGTGCGGTCATGGGAACAAATAATAATCCAATCATCAACAAC
>DATMYB010000528.1:0-4551 GCA_035561215.1 Syntrophomonas sp.
ATTTAATTCCGGTACATGGACTTAACCGCTATACATACATCTCTACGCCACCCTTGGAGTTCCCAAACTCACTTGCTTCCATTAATAAATTGGCATCGGTTCCGAGCAGATCCGCTATTTCCTGTAAGGGGCCGAAACTGATGGAATTGTTTTGTATGACGGGGGCAGACAGTTCTTTGCTCAGGCCGTTCAGCAAGTACTGTTTACTGTCATTGAACAATCTGATCTCCCGGGCGCCGTCGGGGTTAAAACTGAACAGTCCGTAACCATACAGATTATCAAATCCCGTCTCGCCTAAATCGATGCTGGCATAATGCAGCAACATTTTCACTTCGAGGGGACTGGGATAGGCTTTAAAGCGTTTTTGCCAACGTGAATAGATCAAAGCCACGGCGCCGGAAATATGGGGTGCAGCCATGGAGGTGCCGGATAATTTTACGTATTTGCCTCCGGGGAAAGTCGAGTAAGTTTCCACCCCCGGGGCCACTATGGCGATACGGTCGTTGGAATTGCTGAAATTAGCGATACCGCTCTGCAGATTGATAGCCCCAACGGCTATCACTTCTTTGTAATAGGCCGGGTAGGAAATTTCAGGCGTGTCCGCACGCCCGTCGCCCTCATTGCCGGCGGCGGCAACAACGGTAATACCTGCCTCCATCACTTTTTTGACTTCCCGGTGCAGATTTTCGTTATCCTGTGGTCCGCCCAGACTCATATTGATCACACTGACCTTCTCTCCGGCAGGGCCCTTCCAGCGGCGGGCGTATTCCAAACCTTTGATGATGCCCTGATAACTGCCTGCTCCGTTTCGGTCCAGCACTTTGACCGCCAGCAATTTGCATTGGGGACCGACCCCCAGCAGGCGGCCATTGGCCCCTATGGTTCCCGCCACATGGGTTCCGTGTCCGTTGAGATCCAGGTGATCTTTTTCTTCCGGGACAAAGCTGATGCCGCCGATTATGTTGTACTTAAGATCCGGATGCCGGTAGTCGATTCCCGTATCCAGAATAGCCACCACGGTGTTCTCTCCGCGGGTGGAGGGCCATATGCGCCGGGCGGCGATCAGAGAAACACCGGGCGGACTCCAGGGTTTGGAGCTTAAAGTGCGATTATAAACACCCAAGACATTGTGTTCGAATATCTTCATTTTGAATACCTCCTTACCCTATACTAAGCAGGAGGTAATTGATTGTTCCCATTACGGCAAAATATTTTTTCGCGCCAATATTCGCCATAAATTTCTTTTTTTCACCGGAAATTATGTTATTATACAAATAGTAAATGCATATCGAATGCAGGTGAAAGCAATGGATGAGGTCGGAGTTTTTATTACGATTCTGCTCATCATTATGGGCATCGGCATAGTGTTTGCAGTGTTGGCCGTGATTTTGGTCAGCAATTCCTCCAAGTGGTGGAATAAACTTTAAGCACGTTACCGGAATTTTCCAAACGTGCTTAAACGGATCGATATGCGTTTCTGCTCCACTACCTTCAGAACTTACAATCCTCTCATCTTCTCACTCCGCAGATATCTATGGTCGCGTGATTCCAGTACTTGGTTGACTGCTGCCACCATTGCTTGCTTATCTTCCTGCAGGGTTCCTTTTATGGGCAGGTAATTAGAGGCGTGGCTGCCGACAAAGTGCAGGTTGTCAATGGTGATGTTTTCAAAAATGATCTTCATCTCTTCCAACGTTTCAAATGGATCAAGGAGTTTAAAGCTTCCCTCCTGCACCTGTCTGAACAGGGTGGTGCCGGGCACGGGAGTAACCGTTAACGCTGCCAGGTATTGCGGATGCATTTCATTGGTGATTTTAGCGGTGGCCAGGGCATGCTCAACGGAGCGGGGGCCTTTTCCAGCCAAACCCAGCAGCACCATGCTGGACAGATTGATGCCGCTGTTGACCAAATGCAGCCCGGCCTGCAGCATTTCGTCATATGTAACCCCCTTATTTATTTCCTTCAGCAAGCGTTCATCACCGGTCTCTACTCCTAAATATGCTTTGGTCAGGCCGGCCGCTCGCAGCGCGGTGAGTTCGCTGACGCTCTTGCTAAGGGTACTGCGGGGACCTACATAGGTACCCACATGCCGCAGACTGAGAAAAGTTTTTTTCAGTTCCGCCAATATCTCCAAAAGTATATCGGTTTCAATGGCAATTGCGTCTCCGTCACAGAGAAATACTTTTTCCACGTCGCCATAATAATCCTTGGCCATTTTTATATCGGTTCTGATTTCATCCAGGCTGCGTACCCGGTATTTTTTGTCTTTATACATGCCGCAAAAGGTACAACGGTTGTGGGAACAACCGATTGTGCATTGCAACAGGTAACTGTTAGCTTCGCTAAAAGGTCTGAAAATATTGCCTTCATATCTCATGGTTGGCTGTCTCCTTGATTCGTTTTTCGCATGTCGGGCATGTTCAACGTTTCGACACTGTCGTTACTATTAGAATCAGTGTTATCAGGCATTTCCAACTGATCGGGCCCACCGGGCGGTTCAGTATCTTCTCCTGGAGTTACCTGTGGTTCGTCACCAGGTGTTTCCGGGGATTGACCATTGCTCTCCTCCGGAGTCGTTCCTTCCTCCGGATTCTCCTCGTCGGTTGTTTCTTCTTCCGGTTGCTGCTCCACCGGTTCCTGATTGGATGGCACCTTTAGCACTCCCTGGGATATCATACGATTCATATAATCCCGCCAAATCAATCCAGACGTGCCGCCCCCGGAAACTCGGCTGCCGCCAACCGCTCCGTTGTCGCTGTTACCTACCCACACCGCAGTGGAAAGCTGGGATGTGTAACCCATGTACCATAGATCGCGGCTCTGGGTGGTAGTTCCGGTCTTACCACCGCTGCGGATGGATGTCTGAGCGACGGTACCGGTACCGTATGCCACTACCGCTTTGAGTATGCTGTCCATGGTGGCCGCGGTATTGCTGCTGATAACTTTTCTGGGACTGGTCTGCCCTTCATAGATTACTTTGCCGTTGGTGTCGACAATGCGCTCGATGGTATAGTATCCGCTGTATTGCCCTCCATTGGGGAATATTGTATAAGCGGCAGCCATCTGCAACGGCGAAATCCCTTTGCTCATTCCTCCCAATCCCAGGGCAAGATTGTAGTCATCCTCGGTAATGGTGCTAACTCCGCATTTTTCCAAATATTTAACCGCCGTATCTACCCCCAGCAAATTAAGCACTTCTACCGAAGCCACGTTATACGAATTGACAATCGCTTGCCGGGCCGTGGTTTTTTCCGGGCTGGCAGCGTAATTATTGGGCGTATAGCCACTAAAACTGCGTGGTTTGTTATTCAGCTCGGTATCGGCGTCAATGATCCCTTCATTGACCGCCGCGGCGTAATAAAGAGGCTTTATGGCCGAGCCCGGCTGCCGGGGCGCCACTGCCATGTTGATCTGGTTTTTATCCCACTCGACTCCCCCGACCATAGCCCTTATGGCGCCGCTCTGAGGCTCAATCGACACCAGCGCCGCATCTTTCGCGGTAATGCCGCGGGAGGAAAAAGTAGCCGCCTGCTTGGTGACGGCGTACTCAGCCGCTTGCTGCATGCGGTTGTCCAGGGTCGTATATATTTTCAGGCCTCCATGATACAGACGCTGGGCGCCCACCTGTTTTTCCAGCAGATTAGATATATAAGCCATGTAATACGGGTGCGAGCTGAGATTTTGGTGGAAAGGCTGGAAATTAAGCTCTTCAGCGACAATCTCTTTACCTTCTTCCGCAGTCAGCAAGCCCTGCTCCACCAGCACATTCACTACCGTCTGCTGACGTTTTTTCAGCGCCTCCAAATTGTTGGCCGGGGAATAATATTCCGGAGACTGAATGATACCTACCAGTACCGTAATTTCAGCCTTGTCCAAATCGGAGACGTCCTTGCCGAAATACGCTCGGGAGGCAATCCCCATACCGGTACAGCCGCGGCCCATGTATATTTCGTTCAAATACATGTTAAGGATAGCGTCTTTTGAATATTTGTTTTCAATGGCGCTGGCGATGAATACCTCCTTAATTTTTCGCCAATAGGTTTTTTCCTGGCTGAGGAAAAGCGTCCGGGCCAGTTGCTGGGTTATGGTGCTGCCGCCTTCGGCTTTGCTCCCAGCTTTGAGGTTTACATAAATGGCACGGCCGATACTACGGGAATCAAAGCCGGAATGTTCATAAAAACGCTTGTCTTCTATGGCCACCGTGGCATCTTTCATAAATTTCGGGAAATCCTCGTTGTACTCGCGCTGATAACCTAAATTGCCCATTTTCTGACCGTCTTTGTAATAAATCGCGGTTTGCCCCTGAATTTCGTATTCCCAATTATTTATGCCGGTTATGAATTTGGATATTTGCGGAGCGGTATTGGTTAAAGAAACACCGACATAAAAGCATAACAGGAAAAGTACTAGCGCCCCCAATATCTGCGCCAGTTTAATTATGAACTTCATTGTATCAAGACCTTTCTGTCAGATAATCAATTACGCCTTAATTTGGCGGAACAACCTAAATGATAATAAGCCTTGGCTGTTTTGCTTTCTTCATCATTATAT
>DATMYB010000529.1:0-6298 GCA_035561215.1 Syntrophomonas sp.
TATTAATTTAGGAGGGAATCACTATGGCCAAACAGTATACTCGGGAACAGGTGCTGGAAAGAATCCGGCAAAGTGTGGATGCGGGCAAACCGGTTATTATCGCCGGCGCCGGCACAGGGATTTCCGGCAAATTTGCCGAAAAAGGCGGGGCGGACCTTATAGGAGTATATAACTCCGGTCTGTACCGTATGGACGGCAATGGCTCCCTGGCCGGACTAATGCCTTACGGAAATGCCAATCAGATCGTAATCGATCTGGCCCACCGCGTATTTCCGCAAATCCAGGCAGCGCCGATGATTGCCGGAATCAGTGGCTCCGACCCTACCCGCGAGATGAAACCGTTTCTCAAACAGTTGATTGATTTGGGATTTTCAGCGGTGATGAATTTCCCCACGGTAGGCTTGATCGACGGTCGCTTCCGCCAGGAGCTGGAAGATACCGGCATGGGCTACGGCAAGGAAATCGCAACCCTGAAGCTGGCGGCGGAGCTGGGTATGTTCACCATCGCTTATGCCTTTAACGAGGAAGAAGCTGAAATGGTGGGCCAAGCCGGCATGGACGTTATGATCTGCCATATGGGGCTGACTACCGGCGGCGCAATCGGTTCTAAATTCTCCGAAAAAGTCTCGCTGGAGGATGCGGCGGCGCTGGTCAACCGCATGTCTGAGAAGGCTCGCAAGGGCAATCCCGATGTTATAATATTTGCCCATGGCGGACCTATCTCCTCGCCGCAGGACACCGCTTACATCTATCAGCATACCGATTCGGTAGGATTCCTGGGCGCTTCCAGTATCGAGCGCATTCCTATTGAAGTTCCGCTTACAGAAGCGGTGAAAGATTTCAAAAATCAGTCCCTGAAAAAATAATCGGCGTGAAAGGGAGGCGGGATATATTGAAGGCAAAAATCCTGGTTGCGGGAATTCTCGATACCAAAGGGGAGGAGATCAAATATATTGCCCAACAGGTGGCAGCTGCCGGCGGACTTCCCACCATACTCGAACTGAGCGTCGGCAAGGAAGTCGGTTGGGCGGATATCGGTTTAACCGAAATTCTTAAAGAGATTGGGAAGAAGTCGGAAGAACTCTACAAGGTGGACCGTCATCAAGCTTCCGCCTGGGTTACCGAGGCGGCCATCAAATACGTGGGCCGTCTGGTGGAACAGGGCGAAGTGGATGGCATTATCGCTTGCGGAGGCTCCATGGGGGCCAGCATCGGCACGGCGATCATGCAGAGCATGCCCATCGGTATGCCCAAAGTTATGGTGACTACCATGACTTCGGGAGATGTACGGCCTTATGTCGGGACCAGCGATATCTGCATGATGTACCCGATCGCGGAAGCGGGAATCAATGCCCTGACCAAGAAAATTTTTACCAACGCTGCGGGAGCGATTGTCGGTATGGCCAACTCCCCCGAGGTCGATACCGCTAATGATAAACCTATGGTCGGCTGTATGATGTTCGGCGTTACCACCCCCTGCGTACTGAGAGCTTCGAAATCCATGGAGGATTACGGTTATGAGGTCATGATCAACCACGCCATCGGCTCGGGTGGCTTGTCGATGGAACAACTGATTGATGGCGGCTATATCAAAGGAATTCTGGACATTACCACCCATGAAATTGCCGATGAAATGCTGGGCGGCGTTTTGAGCGCGGGACCTGAACGGCTGACGGCCGCCGGACGCGCCGGCATACCCCAGGTGATTGCACCGGGCGGTTTGGATTTGATTAACTTCGGGCCTAAAGATACGGTGCCGGAGCACTATATGCAGCAAACCCATTTGCCGGGGCGTTCTCTGTATGAGCATAATCCGGCGGTGACCTGTGTAGGCATCCTTCCGGACGAGGCTTATCAGATTGCGGTGAACATGGCTATCAAACTGAATAAAGCCCAGAGTCCTACGGTGGTGTGCGTGCCCATGCGGGGCTGGGGAGCCTGCGACTTGAAGGTTGCCGATAAAGAACTGGGCTGGGCTGGCCCCGGAGCCGGCCCGAGCTGGGTGTCCGATCCGAACAAACCGGAATGGTCTTTAAGAAGCAAACGCTTCCTGGACGGGCTAAAGGAATATCTGGATCTGAGCAAACCCAATATCGAATTGCTGGTGGTAGACAAGCATCTGAACGAGCCGGAATTTGCGGATCTGATGTCCGGCCTGCTCAAGGATATGCTGGACGGTAAGTGGCAGAAGAACTCCCGTGGTAATCTGCCTTATGTGCAGACGGTTTAACCGGAGGTGCGGCTATGGCGCAAAAGTATTCTCGTAAACAGGTCATGGAACGTCTGCAACGGCAAACAGATGCGGGCCATCCGGTGCTGATGTTCGGAGCAGGTACCGGGCTGACGGCAAAGTGTGCAGAGAAGGGCGGGGCCGATTTGATCGGGGTGTATTCTACCGCTATCTATCGTATGCGCGGCTTGCCATCGCTGCTGGCCTGGATGCCTTACAGCAATGCCAACGAGCATTTGCTCAATATGGCCAAAGAAATACTCCCTATTGTCCAGACTGCGCCGTGTATTGCCGGGATCGGAGCCCATGATCCGGCGCTGGATTTGGACGATTTTCTGGACATAGTTATAAAAACCGGTTTTTCAGGGGTTACAAACGAGCCTTTTGTAGGGTTGTACGGAAAGTATTTTGCCGATCAGTTGGAGCGCGCCGGTTTGGGATTTTCCCGTGAAGTTGAGTTGATCCGCCGGGCTCGCGCCAAAGACATTTTTACCGTAGCCTGGGCCATGTCTCCGGAAGAGGCTTACCAAATGGCCGAGGCCGGCGCAGATGTGATCGGCGCTATGATTGGCGTAACCACCGGCGGTATGTCGGGAGAATCTGAAGTTATTTCATTGGAGGAAGCGGTGGAAGACGTCCGGGAAATGATGGCGGCTGCCCGGCGGGCCAATCCCGCAGTGTTGGTATTGACTCACGGCGGTCCCTTTGCCGACGTTGAAACCGCCCAATATTCGATCACGCATTCCGGCGCGGCCGGATATGCTTCCGGTTCCAGCGGCGAGAGGATTCCCACCGAAGAAGCGGTGGTAGGCATTACCCGGGAATACAAGGCTATGTCCCTGAAATGATGCGGACCTTCTAGAGGTATACCAAGGGGGTAAACGAACCGGCGGGGGCATTAACTTAGTGTACTGGCTCATTCACTTTTGGATAAAGGACGCAGGATGAATTTTCAGTCTGCAAAGGGTCGTCGCTGACCATAGCCGTAGCTATGGTCAGCGACGACAACATAGCAGATGGAAATTCAGACAAGTCATTTTGAGTGATACAGTACACTAGGGCTGTGAAATGCTGCGAATTAAGGCTGGTCGTCCAACGTTGCTGAAAAAACGTTGGGCGGCCAGCCTGTTATATTTTTATATGCTTTATAAACAGGAGTTTGCGTCCCTAAAACTTTGCTTAACCGTCGGCCAGATTTCCGCAAGGTGAGGAATAATTTCGTTGTCGTCATCACAATACGGACAGTATTACGCTTTCTTTCGCTTTGTACTTCCTCGCCGCCCGATGGTTGAGATTTTTCTCGGTGTATGCAACAACAGCCTTTCTGATTTATTCCAGCAGCCAGGAGGGAAAGCCATGGTCTTTCAGTAGTTGACAGGCCGCAGCGGCGTTTTTGCCGGGCACGGTGATCTTGATGCTGCCTTCGTTTTCATCTCGGACGTGGGCCATCTGCAATTGTTGGATATTGATCCCGGCCTGACCCAGCAGGGTCCCTACGGTACCGATGACGCCGGGCCGGTCGGGGACGATGGCAATCAAATCGCAGGCGTCTTCCAGGCAGGGGCGCAGCCGGGGTATGTTTTGGCGCATTTCCCGGGCGGACTGCAGATGAGCACGCAGCGCTGCTCCGTCATCACGGGCCAGGTCGTTTAAGTAGTCGCCGAGAATTTGCTGCATGGATGCCAGTTCTGCCATCACGGCGTCGCCATTCAAACGCAAAATGGTTTCCCATAAATCAGGATCGGATGAGGCGGTGCGGGTGCCGTCCCGCAGTCCGCCGCCGGCCAGGGACATGAACTCCGGTTTTGATTGTAGATTATTCATCAGCGCGGCCGACATAAGATGAGGCAGATGGCTGACTTTAGCCACCGCCTGGTCATGCTCCGGGGCGGTCATGATTACCGTGCGGGCGCCGATGGTCTGCAGTAAAGCGCTTAGTTCCCACAGCGGCTCCGGCGGGGTATCCGACCGCGGGGTCAATATATAGGCCGCGTTTTCCAGCAGGAATTTGTCGGCTGCCTGTAAACCGCTTTTTTCCGAACCGGCCATGGGATGTCCGCCGATAATGTGCACGCCGGGGGGCATGGTCCGCTCCAGCAATTGCATGACCCAGCTTTTGACGCTGCCGACATCGCTGACGATGGCGCCGTTTTTTACATAAGCCTTGATTTGCTCGGCAATACCCGGCAGCGTTGCCAGCGGCGCCGCCAGAATTACCAGGTCGCATTCCGACAGGGAATCGTCGTCCAGGGGCAGGTCCAGGGCTTCCATGGCTATGGCCCGCTCAACGGTGGCCGGGTCAAGGTCGCGTCCGGCCACGGTAATCTCCGGACAGTTGCCGCGCAGGGCCATGCCCAGCGAGGCGCCGATTACGCCTATGCCGATAATGCCTACTTTATTGATCATTGGCGGTCTCTCTTTCCGGTCCTGTCTCCGCCGCGTTTATGCTTTCCAGGCGACGTACCTTCCTGCTCAAACGGGCAAAATCTGCCGGCATCAATGACTGGGGGCCGTCGCTCCAAGCTTTGGCGGGGTCGGGGTGGACCTCGATCATAAGTCCGTCCGCACCGCAGGCGATGGCTGCCAGCGACATGGGTTCTATCAGTTCCCGCTTGCCGGTGCCATGGCTGGGATCTACCAGTACCGGTAAATGGCTAAGCTGTTTGACCAGCGGCACGGCGCTTAAATCAAGGGTATTGCGGGTATAGGTTTCAAAGGTGCGGATGCCCCTTTCGCACAGGATCACCTGGGGATTGCCGCTGCCTAATATATATTCCGCCGCCATCAGCCATTCTTCGATGGTGGCAGACATGCCGCGCTTCAGCAGAATGGGTTTGTTTACTTTGCCCAGTTCCTTCAGCAAAAAGAAGTTCTGCATGTTGCGGGCGCCTACCTGAATCACGTCTACGTATTCGGCTACCATGGGAATCGACTTCTGATCCATTACCTCGGTGATCAGCGGCAGCCCGGTCATTTCCCGGGCTTCGGCCATGATTTTCAGTCCGTCTTCTCCCAATCCTTGAAAAGAGTAGGGGGAAGTACGCGGTTTGAAAGCGCCTCCTCGCAGCATCTCGGCTCCGGCTGCTTTGACCGCCTGGGCGGTTTCCAAAAAGTTCTTCCGCCCTTCGATGGCGCAAGGGCCGGCGATGACGGTGGCGTGACCGTCGCCGATAGATAAGTCGCCTACCCGCACTACGGTATTTTGATGTTTAAACTCCCGGGATGCCAGTTTAAACGGCTGCATGATGGGCACTACTTTTTCCACTCCGGGCAGGGAAGCCAGTGCCTGGGGATCGATTTGTCCCGGTTCTCCGATTAACCCCATGATCGTCCGGTTGACGCCCTGGGAAAGATGGACGTCGTAGCCCTTGGCTTCCAATTGCTTTTGTATCTGATCGATTTGTGTCTGACTGGCGCCTTTTTGCATTACTACTACCATACTTCCGACCTCCTAAATTTTTCGGGCCATAAAAACAGAAAAACCATGGCAAAGCACATGGTTACACAGAGGTCCGCAGACCTATATGCCTTCCGTCCTGCTTTCCTGCCCTTTTTGCAATAAAGACTAAACTACCTGACAAATACCATCCTACAAAAAATATATTAGCACAGCCTCAATCAAAATAACAAGTGCATTTACTTCCAACCGCAGGTGGGAACGTATGAATATTTTTTGCGTACTTTGACAAAATATAGTTATTGTGCTACTTTAAGGGCAAATAGACAGAAGATTTTTAAAATTAAATGCGAGGAGGCAATGAGATGCAACTGTCTGCAAGAAACCAATTAAAAGGAAAAATTACTGATATTACTGAAGGTCCTGTTTCAACCGAGGTAGTGCTCGATGTTAACGGCTCCAGCCTGGTGGCCAGTATCACCAGCGGCTCGGCCAAATCCATGGGCTTAAAAGTTGGCGATAATGCCGTTGCCATCATAAAGGCCAGCACGGTAATAATCGGCAAATAAGTTCGGTACGTTCAACCTGTCGAAAGAGTTCCCGGAGTGAATTATTTTAACTCCGGGAATTTTTTACGGTTATTGCCTCGATTTGCCAGCGGATTTACAGAT
>DATMYB010000530.1:0-8466 GCA_035561215.1 Syntrophomonas sp.
GGCCCATGGCACTGCCGAGCGGATTTTTGGCTGCTCCGGATATAAAAAGAAATCATATCTGCTTGAACAAATCCACCATTTCAATGGCGGTCGCCGCCGCATCGGCGCCTTTATTGCCGGCCTTGGTACCGGCCCGCTCGATGGCCTGCTCGATGGTATCCGCCGTAATGACTCCGTAAATGACCGGTTTGCCGGTATTAAGTCCCACCTGAGCAATGCCTTTGGTCACTTCAGCGGAAACATATTCGAAATGAGGGGTCGCACCTCTGATTACTGCCCCCAGACAGATTACGGCATCATAATCCTTGGCGGCCATTTTCTGAGCCGCCAGCGGCATTTCAAACGCTCCCGGCACCCATGCGATATCAATGTCATCCTGAGCTACGCCATGTCTGACCAAGGTGTCCAGACAGCCTGATAGCAATTTGTTGGTGATGAATTCGTTAAATCTGGATACGACAATGCCAAATCGCTGCTTATCACCTATAAGTTTGCCTTCAAATATTTTTGTCACCGATCCGATTCCTCCTTTAAATCTTTCATGTTGATATTGGTACTCTGTCCCGTTAGTTGCTATTGGCCAGCAGATGCCCCATCTTATCACGCTTGGTATGCATGTAGCGTGCGTTTTCAGGCTTTATCTCCATTTCAATCGATACTCTTTCCACCACTTCGAGACCGTAACCTTCCAATCCTTTAATTTTTTTTGGGTTGTTAGTCATCAGTCTCATTTTGCGCACGCCCAGATCCACCAGAATTTGAGCGCCAATACCGTAATCCCGCAGATCTTCGGGAAATCCCAGATCCAGGTTGGCTTGAACGGTATCCCGACCGTTGTCCTGCAGCTTGTATGCGCGTATTTTATTGACCAGTCCGATACCGCGCCCCTCCTGGCGCATATACAGCAAGATTCCTTTGCCGGCCTCTTCTATCATCTCCATCGCCGTCGTCAACTGCTCCCCGCAGTCGCAACGATTGGAACCAAACACGTCCCCCGTCAGACATTCGGAATGGACCCGCACCAGGATAGGTTCGTCCGGCTCCCATTGCCCTTTCACCAGGGCGATATGTCCCTGCTTGTCGAGAATGGATTCGTAGGCCACGGCGGTAAAGTCACCGTAACGGGTAGGCAGATTAGCGTCCTCTACGCGCACGATGAGTTTTTCATTGCGGCGCCGGTATTCGATCAAATCGGCAATGGTAGCGATCTTGATATTATGTTCCTGGCTGAATTCAAACAACTCGGGAACTCGTGCCATGGTCCCGTCTTTGCTCATGACTTCGCAGATGACGGCGGCTGGATTTAATCCCGCCAATCGGGCCAGATCCACCGAACCTTCGGTATGGCCGGAACGGCGCAATACCCCGCCTTCACGGCAACGCAGCGGGAAAATGTGTCCCGGTCTTCTGAAATCCGCCGGTTTACTGGCCGGATCGACCAACGCTTTAATGGTAGCCGCTCTCTCATAGGCGGAAATGCCGGTGCTGGTAGAAGCATGATCCACCGATACGGTAAAGGCAGTTTGATGGTTGTCGGTGTTTTCCTGTACCATTACCGGAATATCGAGCTGGTCAATCCGCTCTGCGGTCATCGGCATGCAAACCAGTCCTTTGGCGTAGCTGGCCATGAAGTTCACTACGTCCGGGTTGCATTTTTCCGCCGCTATGATCACGTCGCCTTCGTTTTCACGGTCTTCATCGTCGACCAGTATGATCATTTTTCCTTCTCTGATGTCTGCAATAGCTTCTTCAATCGTACAAAACATGCTGTTTTCCTCCCTTAATTATATAAAGCCGTTTTCAGTCAGGAATCCCATATTTAATTTGCTGTCCTGCCGGTCGGGAGACCGGGTCAGCAACCTTTCCACGTATCTGCCGATGATATCGGTTTCCAGATTGACCGAGTCACCGGGGCCTTTGAAGCCTAGCGTCGTATTGGCTCCCGTATGCGGTATCAGCGATACGGTAAAACTGTCGGCCAGTAAATCGGCTACGGTCAGACTAATGCCGTCAATGGCGATGGAACCTTTTTTAACCACATAGGCCAGCAGTTCGGCTTCCGCCTTCACCCTCAGGATGGTGGCAATATCCATCTTCTTTTGCTCCGCTATGACCCCGACTCCGTCCACATGCCCCTGTACCAAATGTCCTCCCATTCGGTCGCCTAGACGCACCGCCCTTTCCAGATTGACTAACTGCCCGTTTTTCGTCTGACCGAGATTGGTCTTGGCCAAAGTCTCCGCCATGATATCCGCGGTAAAATAATCGCTGCCCAAAGTGGTTACGGTCAGGCAGACCCCATTGATGGCAATGCTGTCGCCTATTTTGGTTGCTTCCAGCACCCTTGAGGCTCCGACGTTGATACGGGATGAATTGGTCCCCCGTTCAATGCGGTTGACGGTGCCTGTTTCTTCGATAATGCCTGTAAAAATTGCCCTCACCTCCTATCCGCCTATTTTTTTATATTGCCTGTAATCAGAATATCCCGGCTGAATCGTTTTAATTCAACTGTCTCCAATACAATCGCTTCCTCCATGAAACGAAGACCCTTTCCGCCCACCGGTGTAGGAGCGGTGCGGCCCCCGATAATTTTGGGAGCGATGAACCAGTAAACCTTATCCACCAATTTATTCTCCAGCAAAGAAGCGTTAACGGCTCCCCCGCCTTCCACCAGCAGACTGCACAGTTTTAAGTTCCCCAGAATATCCAATACTTCATTCAGCGCCAGCCCGCCTTCGGCGCGATTGACCCGAAACACCTCGCAGCCCGCCTCCTCCAGACGCCCTTGTCGGTCCAGCGAGGCGTCATGGTCGCAGAAGATGATGCTGCGCTGATCCCCGCTGCCAGCCACGATATGGCTGTGCAAAGGAATTTGCAAACTGCTGTCCAGGACTACTCGAGCCGGATTGCAATAATCGCCGTTTTCCAAGCGGACATTGAGCTGGGGATCGTCCTGCAAAACCGTGCCGATACCCACCAGAACGGCGTCATACATGCCCCGCAACTGATGCACGTAAGCCCGGGCATCCTCCGCGGTGATCCAACGGGAATCGCCGCTGACGGCAGCGATTTTGCCGTCCAAGGTCATGGCGGTTTTGATGGCCACCAGGGGCCGGTGCGTTGAAATATACTTGAAAAACGGTTGGTTGAGCTTTTGGGCTTCTTCCTCCAGTATCCCCAACTCCACCTCAATGCCGGCATCCTTTAATTTCTGCAGCCCTCTGCCGGCCACCAGCGGATTGGGGTCCAATACCGCCACCACCGCCTTCTTTATGCCGGCCTCGATCAAAGCGTCGGCGCAGGGAGGGGTACATCCATAATGGCTGCAGGGTTCCAAACTGACATATATCGTTGCGCCCCGGGCCTGTTCTCCGGCCTGGGCCAGCGCGTGGACTTCCGCATGGGGAGTGCCGGCCTGATGGTGATAGCCTTCCCCAACGATACGTCCGTCCTTGACAATGACCGCCCCCACCAACGGATTGGGACTGGTCTTTCCTTGTGCGATTGCAGCTAAATCCAGCGCCCGCTGCATATATTGCTTGTCATCGTCATTCATCGATCAATCATCCTTTAAAAAAGAATAACCCCGATTCAATATCGGGGTTTTTAAGCAATTTAAGCAAGTCAAAGTCGACAAATAAGCGCACACAACCACGCGCATCGTTTGCCAACCCTTCTTCTCCCATCCAGACTGTAACTGTCGGCTCCGGAATCAAACCGGATCCTGCCATAAGGCTCGCGGGCTGTACCGCCGATAGGGAATTTCACCCATCCCCGAAGAAAGTAATCGAAATATGAAGTTTTAATTACAGCTACATATTAGCACTATAATCCCGCACCGGTCAAGGGATACAGAGAAAATATATTATTAAGTAACCGGATAGGCTTCAATTATACCAAGCAACCTATACGCCTAAAATTAATTCCGCTGTAAAAAAGCCGATTTAATCATGTTTATACATTCAGCTAACGAATTATAAGTTTTTGCAGGAAATCAAAATTTTAATTCCCGCGGGCTAAATCCTCGCTTGTCGTCAGGCTTCGATCATCTTTAAGCCAGTGATGGCCGCCGGCATATCCTCGGAGCCGAAAACGTACGATCCGGCCACCAACACATCGGCTCCGGCCTCGATCACTTGCCGCCCCCACTCCAGATTGATTCCGCCGTCCACCTGCAGCCAGGTTTTTGACCGACTAGCGGTAATCATCTGCCGCAGACGTTTGATTTTCTCCAAACTGGCCGGGATAAATTGCTGGCCGCCAAATCCGGGGTTAACGCTCATGATCAACACCAGATCCGTATCTGGCAGCACATATTCCACCGCCGTCAAGGGAGTAGCAGGATTGAGAGCTATCCCGGCCTTTATGCCGGCCTCTTTGATCATATATAATACCCGGTGCAAATGGATGCAAGCCTCGGCATGAACAGTGATCATATCGGCGCCGGCATCGATAAAAGCAGGAATCAACTGTTCCGGTTTTTCGATCATTAAATGCACGTCAAAAAGCAATTTGCTCTGTGAGCGAATCGCTTTTACTACCGGCGGACCAATCGTCAGATTGGGTACGAATTGTCCGTCCATAACATCGATATGCAGCCAGTCCGCGCCGGCTTGTTCCAAACGGGCACAATCCTCCCCCAACCGTGAAAAGTCGGCGGATAAGATCGATGGAGCAACCAAAATCACTAATAACACCTCTCATTTGCAATGACTTCCGCCAGTATAGACAAATAATTCTCATAACGTGAAGGCAAAATTTTATTAGCCTTGACTGCGTCTTTAACCCCACAGTCGTTTTCTTTATAATGCAGGCAATCCGCAAATTTACAATCATCTGCGTATTCGACAAAATCCTCAAATAAGGCGGGCAATTGCTCCCGTGGCATCCGGGGAAGATCCAGCACGCTGAATCCGGGGGTATCCGCCAGCCAGCCGTTATTATCCAGGGGATACAATTCAACATGGCGGGTCGTGTGGCGTCCGCGGCCGATTTTGTTGCTGACCTCCTGGGTGGGAACTGCATCCTGCCCGGTCAGAAGATTTAAAATGCTTGATTTGCCAACACCGGAAGGCCCGGCTAATACTGCAATTTCACCGTTGATCACGCTGCTGAGCTCATCCATGCCCTGACGATACCGGGCCGATACGCTTAACAGCGGCAAGCCGATGCGGGGATAATAATCCATTATACCCTTCACCGCCTGGTTGATGGGTAAATCGGCTTTATTAAACACGATCACCGGCTTTAATCCACCATAGCGTACCAGCAGCAGCAGCCTGTCCAGCAGCATCGGGCTCGGCAGAGGCCGGTCATAGGCCATGACAATCAGCACCATGCTGACGTTGGCTATCCGTGGGCGAAACATTTCGTTATCCCGCGGCAAGACCTGCTCTATAATGCCTTTATCCTCCGCCAGGGGGGTAAAGGCCACCCGGTCTCCGCTGAGAATTCTCTCTTTCAATTTTCCCCGAATCCGGCATTCCGAGATCTTGCCCTGGGCATTCTGAACGTAGTAAAAACCGCTGTAATTCTTCAATACCAGACCCTGATCCTGAGCGTTGGTCATTATTCCCTCCGCCGACTAATCGAGCTTGTATGTCTTCACCGATTTGTCATCGATCAATATTTCCGCCGTACCTTTCCCGTAATAATTGACGCTGTGATAAATCACGTCTCCGGCGTTATGGTTTTCATCGTAGGAAGTCCGCTTCCCTTGCAGATCGGTGACCACGATTTTAACGTTCATGGTTTCCACATCCGTAGGAAGTTTGAACGAAAGCACCTCGGTTTTGACCTGAGGCCCCGGGCCGGTGCTCACGGTTACGTTTACGGTCGTGCCTTCGTCCACCATCACGCCTGGTTCCGTATCCTGGGCCGCGATTTGATCGGCGGGATAAACAGTGCTCTCCTGACGTTTGGTTTCACCCAGCACCAGTTTGCTGTCTCCCAAGATGGAACGCGCCTTCTCGACGGTTTTTCCTTTAAGATCCGGCATCGATACTTTATCCGGCTGCGGCCCCTTGCTGACTACCACATCGACGCTGGTTCCGGATTCAACTTTGGCACCCTTGGCAGGATCCTGGGAGATCACCATGCCTTCCGGCTTCTCTTCGTCGAATTCCTTATCAATGTCGCCCATGCTGAGCCCTGCATTGCTCAGTTTGGTCACCGCATCCTGGATGTCGATGCCGGTTACACTGGGAACGGTTACTTGCTCCGTGCCCTTGCTGACCACCACTTCCACCGTACGGCCTTTTTTTACTTTTCTATCTTTGACCGGATTTTGTGATATAACCTGATCTTTCTCAAATTCTTTACTGTATTCCCGTCCGGACACTTCCATGACCAGTCCCACTTTGTCCAATTCCTTATCGGCCTGATTGAATTCCATGCCGGTAACGTCAGGCACCACCACCTCTTTACCGAACAGCCCTCCTCCGGACAACAGAATGCCCGACAACAAACCAATAACCGCAATCACGATTATGGCAATGCCGATCGGACTTAATTTCTTCTTCTTTTTCTTTTTTGTCAACGCCTCATCCCCCTCAAACGTCATCGGTACCCCGCTTTCATTTCTGCGTCTATGTTTATAGTCTTCCGTTGCTTGCATATTAATATTAAGCAATGCGTTGCGCATTTCCTGAGCGCTGGCAAAACGCTGACGCGGATCTTTCTGCATGGCCTGTATTACAATGTTTTCCAGAGCAACTGGAACAGCGGGATTCAGTTTTCGCATCGGCGGAATGTCATCATGAATGTGTTTGAGCGCCACTGTGATGGCACTATCTGCCATAAACGGAGCTTTGCCGGTCAGCATTTCGTACAAAACGCAGCCGATGGAATAAATATCGGTGGTCCGGCTGACCGGTTCCCCTTTGGCTTGCTCCGGAGAAATATAATGAACCGAACCGACGATATTATTGTTGCCGTAGGTTATAGTGGCGTTGCTGATCGCGCGGGCGATACCGAAATCAGCTACTTTTACCAGTCCGTGCTCCGTGACCAATATGTTGTGAGGCTTAATGTCACGGTGTATGATCCCTTTTTCATGGGCATGATGAACTCCGTCGCAGATCATAATCGCAATATCTACCGCGCGTTCCACCGTCAACGGCGCTTCATTGCTGATGATTTCTTTCAAAGTCCTGCCTTCAACCAATTCCATGACAATATAATGAGTGTCGCCTTCTTGTCCGACATCATAAATATTGACTATGTTGGGGTGATTTATCCTCGCAGCGGACAGGGCTTCGACTTTAAATTTTTCCACAAAGCTTTTGTCCCGGGAAAATTCTTCTTTTAATATTTTGACTGCGACAATTCTATCCAATATTCTGCAATGGGCTTTATATACCCTGGCCATACCGCCTTCGCCGATTATTTCCAGCAGTTCATAACGGCCTCCGAGAACAATACGTTCCAAAACATATACCCCCAAATCTACAAATGTATAATAATCATGGTTATATTATCATATCCGCCACGGGCCAGCGCTAAATCCAACAATTGTCGGCAGGCTTTCGACGGTTCGTTTTCTTTTTTCAGTAAATCTCTGATTTCCTGCGGTTTCACCAGGTTGCTCAAACCGTCTGTACACAACAGGATCCAATCGTTTGGCATTATTTCTATTTGATGAATATCGATATCTACAGATGGTTCTACTCCCACTGCCCGGGTCAAAACGTGATGGAAAGACCTGTAACGCTCGTCATCCATGCCAATCAGACCGTCTTTCAGCATATGTTCGGCTAAAGTATGGTCGTTGGTGGGTTTTATTATGGCGTCGTCCCGGAAAATGGTCAGGCTGCTGTCGCCTACATGGGCTACCAGCAACTGCTCGTTCAAAATAACCGCTGCAGTAATAGTTGTTCCCATTTCATTCAGTTCTGCATCGCTTTGGCCTTTCTCCCATATGATGCGGTTGGCGGTTTGCACCGCCTGTTCCAACGCCATCGACAGATTCGAAGCATCATGGAAAGAAAATTCACGCTGGATGGTTTCTTTCGCCAGACTGGACGCCACATCTCCGCCCCTGTGACCTCCCATTCCGTCACAGACCAAAAACAGGTTACGCTCCGTATCAATCAGATAACTATCCTCATTTCTCTTGCGCACCAAGCCTATGTCAGTTATTCCAACAACCTTCATAATTCACCTCAAGCTATGACGTCTGGCGATCCTTTACCGTTAGTACTCATACGGACTTAGGGTTGACGGAGTACTAGCTGTCCGCAGGCCGCCTCTATATCCGCACCTCGTTCCTCTCGCAAAGTGACATTCAAGCCGCCTGCCACCAACCACTGATGGAACTGATTCACGCGGGCACTGCCAGGCTTTTTGAAACCCAGGCCGCTGACTTCATTATACGGTATTAGATTAACATTAGCCAATATGGGTTTTAGCAGTCTTATCATCGCTTCAGCATCTTTTTTGCGGTCATTGACTTCATCCAGCAGAATA
>DATMYB010000531.1:0-4141 GCA_035561215.1 Syntrophomonas sp.
TTGATATCGATACAGGTTATATTGTCTATTAAAGGGCTCAGTTCCAGATCCAGCAAACCCAAACCGCAGCCGATATCGCAAAAAGTTGAATGGCCCTGTAAGGAAGGTGCGATCAAAGCAGCCACCTTTTTATAAAAGCCCGTATATTCCTCTGCTTCCTGATACCAGCGGATGGTATTTTCATTCCATTGGAAGTTCATTCTTTCACCCCTATCTGGTAGTCTCTTAACCGAGCCCATTATTTTGGGGCCGGCCAAGGTTATTTTTCCGGGGGCAGAAGAACATATCCTCTGCCCCGGAAGGTCTATAACTAAATAGTTGTGATATTGCTCTTATTTAACCGTAAACCCGTACTTTTCAAATACTGTTTTGGCTTCGCTGCCGCCCAAATACTCCAAAAAGGTCTTGGCGTCATCAGCATTTTTGCTGGCCTTTAACACTGCAGCCGGATATACGATGGGAGAATGGGTATCTTCGGCGGCGGCAGCCACTACTTTAACCTGGGAACTGTTCTTGGCATCGGAAGCGTAAACGACGCCTGCATCGGCATTACCGGTCTCCACCCAGGTAAGCACCTCGGTTACGTTCTGGGCGTAAACTACCTTCGATTTTATACTATCCAGGATTCCCAGTTTGGTAAATACTTCTTCTGCATACTGTCCGGCGGGTACGCTTTTGGGTTCACCCAAAGCCAACTTCTTAACATCCACATTGGTAACGCCATTGAAATCTTTCAGATCAATTGAAGAATCAGCGGGAACTACCAGCACCAACTGGTTGCCCAGTAAATCGCGTTCTGTATCTTCCATAATCATTTCTTTGTCCTTCAACTGGTCCATCTGTTTGGTGGCGGCTGATAAAAACAGGTCCACATCCGCCCCCTGTTCTATCTGCTGTTGCAGTGCCCCGGACGCTCCATAACTGATGGTGATGACTGACCCCGGATGAGCTTTCGTATACATTCCGTTTATCTCGTCCATGGCGCCCTTTAAGCTGGCTGCTGCCGAAACATTTAATTTTATCGCTTGATCGGCTTCATTGTTTTGCTTTTTGGCCTGGTCGCCGGTATCGGATTTTCCGCATCCCGTCAAACCCGTAACCACCAATAGAGAAATCAGAACTGCCAGCAAACGTTTCCATTTAGTCATAGTGTTTTTCCTCCTGTTAATCCTTGTTTTTTTATTCTGCAATAATTATTTCCTATTGTAGTTTCTAGTGTACTGTACCATTCACTTTTGTATAAAGAACGCAGGATGAATTTTCTGTCTGCAAGGGGTCGTCACTCAGCATAGCCGTAGCTATGGTGAGCGATGACAACACAGCAGATGGAAATTCAGACAAGTATTTGCCGAAATGTGAGTGGTACACACTAATCATATATATCGCCTATATCGCCCACAATATATCCGGTCATCGGCTGACCGGATTCAATCCCTCCACCGCCGGCGGGAACGTCCAGCATGACATTGCATTTGACCAGAGAGACCATAGCGCCGTTATTCTGTTCTCCGGTCAGGTAAAAATAATCTATACCTTCTCTTCTCTCCAACCTGGCCCGCAATAGTCTTCTTTGCGGACTGGATTTGGCGAATTGATCGGCAAAAATCCCTTGGATCTTGACCGGCAGAGGGTTGCTTATACCCATCATTTTCTTGATCAACGGCACTACCACCAAATCGAAGGTCACCATGGCGGCGGCCGGATTGCCGGAAAGACCGATCACAAACTGTTTGCCCCGGGCCGCCGCCACCATCGGAGACCCCGGCTTCATCGCTACTTTCCAAAATATAATTTCTGCTCCGGCATCAACCATGGCTTCCTGGACGAGATCATAATCGCCTACGGATACGCCGCCGGTACTGATTACGATATCGGCTGCTTCCAGTCCTTGGGTGATACGGGCGCTGATGGTCTTGAGCTCATCGGGGATGATTCCCAGTTCCAGCGCTTGGGCTCCTAGTTCAGTACAGCGGGCCATCAGCCCGAACAGGCTGCTGTTGTAAATTTTCCCGGCTTGCAGGGGTTCTCCGGGCCGTATCAGTTCGTCGCCGGTGCTTATGATGGCTATTTTTAATTGTCTGTAAACTGGAATGTGATCCATGCCTAATCCGGCCCATAGTGCCACCAGCCCTGGATTGACCCGCATGCCTTTGGTGCCTGCCCATGCTCCTTGTTGTATGTCTTCGCCCCTGGCAATTACATTATCATGGGATTGTAAGGGTTTGAAGACGGATATGATATCGCCTGTTCTGGTAATGTCTTCATATTTTATGACGGTATCGGCTCCCTCGGGGATCGGGGTGCCGGTCATGAGTTTGACCGCTGTCCCCGGCCTCACTTTGGCTTGGGCGGGGAAGCCGGCTCGGGTTTCTTCGATCACTTGGAGCAATACCGGCTTAGACGGTTCTGCCGTTATGGTATCGGCGGCCCATAGGGCATAGCCGTCCATGGCTGACTTATCAAAACCGGGAATGTTCATCGGGGCTTGGAGATCCTGACTTAAGATCCGGCCGTTGGCCTCCAGCAATGGTACCCACTCTTCTTCCAATGGTACGGCTCGGTCCAGCAATAGGGACTGGGCTGCTTCCAGGGAAATGCTTTTCTGCATCTGTTTTTTCCTCCTTGGTTATGCGCCGGTTCCGAAAGTGCATACCGGATACCTGCAGATTTCACATTTTAAACATAAACCGCCGACGCCAAGTCTGGCCACCATGGCTTTGCTTACTTTCTCTCCGGTTAAGACGGTGGGGATAATGAGATCGAAAATGGTGGTCTGGTTGTACATAACGCACCCCGGTAATCCTAAAATAGGAACTCCCTCCAGATAAGCCACCATCAGCATTGAACCGGGCAGCACCGGGGCTCCGTAGCTGGCTATTTCTGCCCCTGCTTGTCTTACCGCACTGGGGGTAAGATCATCGGGGTCCACGGACATACCGCCGGTGGTTAAAATCAGTTCTGCGCCTTCGGCTTTTAAGGCATGAATGGCGGCGGTGATCTGCGCCAGGTCGTCGGGGACGAAGATCTGTCTGAAAACCTGGCATCCATAGGCTTTCATTTTTTGGCGGATTACCGGTCCGAATTTATCCTGGATGCGTCCGTAAAAGACCTCGCTGCCGGTGGTGACTACTCCTGTTTTCAGCGTTTTGAAGGGGGTAACGCGAACGGTTTGATATCCCTGGGTTATCTTTTCCACCTGCTGCAGCTTGCTTTCCTCAATGAGCAGCGGCACTACCCGTACTGCGGCTACAATGTCGCCGGCTTTGACTGGCCGGCGGTTGCTGCGGGTCGCTGCTACCATGTCCTCGATCATGTTTACTTGTTCCAGAATGTCTTCTGCAATCGTCAGCATGCCGTCGCAAGCGGCAATGAGATTGATCTTCCCTTCGCTGGGCTCGGAGAAGCTTAGGCCTGGGCCTGCCAATGCTCGGCTGAGACGTTCTGCAGCTTCGTTTTCATGCAGTTGCCCTGGTTTCTCTTCCCAAATATAGATATGGGATTTGCCCATTTTAAGCAGTTCCGGTATATCCTCCTCCTTGATGATCTGGCCTTTTTTAAAGGCGGGGCCTTTCTCCTTGCCGGGTATGATCCGGGTGAGATCGTGACATAAAACTGTTCCCACTGCATCTTCTACTCTGATTGCTTCCATGCGTGTTCATTCCTTTCTTCTCCCCATCGCTCAGATCACTAAAAAAGCTTCCTGATCCATTGGAAAAGGAAGCTCGGCAATGCTTTTGGGCTCTCCTTTCCAATACTGGGAGGTTGCGGATTTTTCCTGCAACCCTGTGGGTTCTCGACCCAGGCCGCGCCACCATAGCTTTGCCTTAGGTAAACGGGCTCGGAGATTTATTCATTTGGTTTCCGTTCATACTATAGTAGTCTGTAACACCTAAAACTATAATTCCCGCCGGCCAAATCCCTGCTATGTGGGGCACAGGGGTGCGTTGTCGTCGATCGCAATACATCCAGTATTACTCACTCCTCCGCTTTCCCCTGCAAAAAATTTTTCTCGCCGGATAAAATATACTTTTAGATGTTACTGACTACTAGTACGCTGTCAACCCTAATTCCACATTTCCTTGTCGGTTAAATTTCTGCATGGCTACGTTGTCGTCAATCGCAATACGTCCATATTGCTCAA
>DATMYB010000532.1:0-11787 GCA_035561215.1 Syntrophomonas sp.
GTTCACTTTTGGATAAAGGACGCAGGATGAATTTTCAGTCTGCAAGGCGGAGGAACGAAGCATAGCCGTAGCTATGGTGAGCGACGACAACGCAGCAGATGGAAATTCAGACAAGTCATTTGCCGAAATGTGAACGTGTCAGTACACTAGATTAGTCAGAAAATAAATAAAGCCTTCCAAAGTATTTCTCTGGAAGGCCATATATAACAATTTTTTAACGTTTGCTGTATTGGGGAGCTTTACGGGCTTTGTGCAAACCGTATTTCTTTCTTTCCACCATACGCGGATCACGGGTAAGAAAACCTGCTCTTTTTAATGTGGGTCTGAGTTCGGGATTCGCCTTGATCAGCGCCCGGGCGATGCCCAGTCTTACCGCTCCGGCCTGGCCGGTAACGCCGCCGCCGTTCACCCGGCAGATGACATCAAATCTTCCCGTCGTACTGGTCAGCTCCATGGGCTGCAGTACGATCAGGCGGCTGGTCTTGTTGGGAAAAAAGTCTTCAAAGGTACGGTTGTTGATATTTATGTTTCCGCTGCCGGGCACCAGTCTCACTCTGGCAACTGCAGTCTTTCTTCTTCCGGTTCCCCAGTATTGTACACTAGCCATATCGATCCTCCTAACCTCTCAGTTCACGAAGTTCTGGTTTTTGTGCCTGATGCGGATGTTCGCCGTCTCTGTAAACTTTAAGTTTCTTGAACATCGCCCGGCCTAAACGGTTGTGGGGCAACATCCCTTTAACAGCGATCTCAATAGCTTTCTCAGGCTTTTTGGCCAGCAGGGTTCCATAGTTCATTTCTTTCAATCCACCCGGATAACCGGAATAATGGCGATACATTTTATCGTTGAGTTTGTTGCCGGTCAGCTGAATTTTGCTGGCATTAATAACGATAACAAAATCACCGGTATCAACATGGGGTGTATAAATAGCTTTATGCTTTCCTCTCAAAATGGAGGCAACTTCTGAGGCAAGTCTGCCCAGAGTCTGTCCTTCTGCATCAATCACGTACCATTTGCGGTCAACCTCCGCGGGTTTCGCCATATACGTTTTCAAAGAATTTCCCTCCTGTTGTTATTGTGTTTCAAACACAAACAATCGCTCCGTGCTCTCTGCTTGTCAACGGGGCTGGAGCCAAACAGGAGTTTAGAGACTGCCTTATTATTTTATCCATATTTCTTGGTGTTTGTCAAGAATACGGCAACATTAAAGGCAACATTTGTTAATTATTTGCTGATTATTTACCACTGTCGCTGGGCCACCTGTAATCCGTCAGCGTCACGATACTCCACCGTGCACAAATACAGTCCTTGGGGCGGGGCGGTCGGTCCCGCCAGGCTACGGTCGCGGGAGGCGATAATCACGGCCATTTGATCGGCAGTAAATCTGCCGCGGCCGATTTCTAAAAGTGTTCCGACAATAATGCGGACCATATTATATAGAAATCCATCCGCAGTTATAGTCAGTTTAAGCCAATCGCCGCTGTCCTCCAAACTGCAGACGCGTACCGTCCTTTCCCAGGTCCTGGCCCCGGAACCGCTGGCGCAAAAACAGCGGAAATCATGCTGGCCGACGATCAGACTGCAAGCCCCTTGCATTGCTTTCACATCCAGCCGCTGATCGTTGAGCAAGGCATATTTGCGATAGAAGGCCAACCGTTCCTTGCCCCGGTAAATTAAATAGCGGTACGTTTTTTGCACCGCGCCGAATTGGGGATGAAAATCGGGCGACACCGCTTCACTGCTCAAGACACGAATATCTTTGGGCAGCAGGCTATTGAGGGCGGCCTCCCATTTGTCGGCCGGGATATCGACCTCAGTATTAAAAGCAGCCACCTGCCCCAAAGCATGGACGCCGGCATCGGTACGTCCGGCGGCGGTTACTGTTACCGTTTCGCGGCTGATATTGAAGATGACCTGCTCCAGCTCAGCTTGTATGGTATTGGCGTTGGGCTGCCTTTGGTAGCCGTGATAGTTGCTGCCGTCGTATTCCATTATCAACTTGATCCTGGGCATGTAACCGTCTCCTAATCCGCCTGGTTGAAAACCACCTGCCGATGTCACCGGACATTTTTGCCAAGCTTAAATCATCGCAAAAATTAAGGAGGATATTTTAAAATCCTCCCGCGATATAGTAGTCTGTTACGCCTAAAACTTTAATTTCCGACGGTTAAATCCTCGCTATACGAGGCCCAGGGTTGCGTTGTCTGCTTTGCTCACAATAAGTTCATCATTACAACTCGCCTGTTGATTAAAGCTCCACCAGCGGGATCTAATCGATCAACTCGATTTTAACCATCGGTGCTCCGTCGCCTTTGCGGTAACCGGTTTTGATGATGCGGGTATAGCCCCCGTCACGGTTTGAATAGCGCTCGTTTATGCCGTTAAAAAGCTTGAATACCACTTCTTTTTTCATCAAATATGACTCTGCCTGTCTTCTTGAATGCAAATCGCCGCTTTTAGCCAGAGTTATCATTTTTTCAGTGACTTTTCTGATATCCTTGGCTCTGGTTTCAGTGGTGGTTATGCTTCCGTGTTCCAGCAAAGAGGTAACTGAGTTCCTCATCATGGATCTGCGATGATCCGCTAATTGTCCGAATCTGCGGTAACTCAAGAAAAACCCTCCTTTCTAATCTTCTGATTTCTTGAATGTAAGTCCCATCTCGTTTAATCTGCGTTCGATTTCTTCCAGAGATTTTTGACCCAAATTTCTGATCTTGCTCATTTCTTCGCGGGTCTTCTCGATCAAATCTTCGACCGTATTAATATTGGCCCGTTTAAGACCATTGGAAGCACGTACCGAAAGCTCAAGTTCTTCAATTGACATTTCCAGCACCTTGTCTTTTTTCTCTTCCTCTTTCTCTACCAGAATCTCAACCTCGGCATAAGTGTCATCAATTTCAGTAAATAAGGTGAGATACTGAATCAGGATCTGAGCCGAAAAACTAATGGCTTCCTCCGGCTTAATGCTGCCGTTGGTCCAGACCTCCAGCACCAGCTTGTCAAAATCGGTCCGTTTGCCTACCCGGGCATTATCCACCGAATAGTTGACCTTGGTAACCGGGGTAAAAATCGAATCAATAGGCAACAAGCCCACAATATCATCATTTTTGTACGGTTGCTGGTCGGCGCCTACGTATCCGCGGCCCCTTTCAACGGTCATTTCGATTTCCAAAACACCGTCTTCGTCCAGACTGGCAATATGCAACTCCGGATTGAGCACTTCCACTTCTCCATCCGGTTCCATATCTCCGGCACAAACCTCTTTTTTGCCTTTCTGTATCATGCGGACAGTTTTTCGCTCATTACCATCGTAGCGCAAAACCATTTGCTTGATATTAAGGATCAGCTCGGTGGTGTCTTCCAGCACGCCGGGTATCGTGGAAAACTCATGTAAAACGCCGTCGATTTTTATGGATGTAATCGCTGCGCCCGGCAACGACGACAACAATACCCGACGCAGGGCGTTGCCTAAAGTCGTGCCATAACCTCTCTCCAGTGGTTCGATCACAAACTTACCGTAATTGGTGGACGGATCCTGTTCCACTCGCTCGATCCGAGGTTTTTCCATCTCTAGCACTAATTATCCCCTCCTTATCATATAGAGGTAAAAAAATATAGATAGATTATCTAGAGTATAGTTCAACGATAAGCTGTTCGCTGACAACTGTATCTATCTGTTCTCTGCTTGGCAGGGCCAGCACTCTGCCGCTGAGATTCTCCGCATCGACTTCCAGCCACTCGGGAGTAGTCTTGTAAGCCGCAGATGCTTTGAGCTCCTCAAATTTGGGCGAACTGGCGCTGTTCTCTTTGACTTGTATAAAATCACCGATTTTTACCAGCATGGAAGGAATATTGGCCTTCTTGCCGTTAATGGTGAAATGATCATGGTTAACCAGTTGGCGCGCTTCCTTGCGGGAACTGGCCAGACCCATTCTGAACACTACATTATCCAGCCGTCTTTCCAGCAGAATCATGAGATTATCGCCGGTAATCCCCGTCTGGCGATCGGCTTTCTTAAAGGAGTTGCGGAACTGTTTTTCGCTGACTCCGTAAATACGTTTGGTCTTCTGTTTTTCTCTCAATTGCAGACCATATTCACTGGTCTTCTGTTTGCGTTTCTGTCCGTGTTGTCCCGGCACAAAAGGTCTTTTTTCAATCCCACATTTGGCTGAATAACAGCGATCTCCCTTGAGGAATAACTTTTCACCTTCGCGGCGGCACTGGCGGCAAACTGATTCAGTATATCTTCCCACTTAAACGATTCCCTCCTTATACCCTTCTTCTTTTCGGCGGTCTGCAGCCATTGTGGGGAATGGGAGTAACATCTTTGATAACGCTTACTTCCAAACCCGCGGCCTGTAAAGAACGAATCGCCGCTTCACGTCCGGCTCCGGGTCCCTTTACATAGCACTCTACTTCTTTAAGACCATGCTCCATAGCCGCACGGGCAGCGGTTTCTGCCGCCTGCTGAGCCGCGAAGGGAGTACTTTTACGGGAGCCTTTGAATCCTGACGTACCGGCACTGGCCCAGGAGATAGCGTTTCCGTGTTTATCGGTGATCGATATAATAGTATTGTTAAAGGTTGATTTTATATGCGCGATTCCTTCTGCAATATTCTTCTTTTCACGTCTTTTAATACGCGTGGTTGTTCTGCGTGCCACTCAATTACCCTCCTTAAACTATTTCTTCTTTCCGCCGGCGGTACGTTTGGGCCCTTTGCGGGTACGGGCATTGGTTTTGGTATTTTGACCTCTTACCGGTAATCCGCGGCGATGGCGAATACCCCGATAGCAGCCCAAGTCCATCAAGCGTTTGATGCTCATGCTGACATCTCTGCGCAGGTCGCCTTCTACGACATAGTTTTTATCGATAATGGCTCTGAGCCTGGAAACTTCTTCCTCGGTTAAATCTTTCACCCTCGTATCCGGGTTTATACCTGCTTCGGCCAATATTTTCTGCGATGATGCTTTCCCGATTCCGTAAATATAGGTAAGGGAGATTTCAACTCTCTTGTCACGGGGTAAATCAACACCTGCTATTCTTGCCAAAATTTTTCACATCCTTCAGAATTTTATTATCCTTCCGTTCGACTGCAAATGTCTGTCGACCTCTATATGCTTGATTATCCCTGCACCTGTTTATGTTTGGGATTTTCGCATATTACCATAACTTTGCCCTTGCGCTTGATAACTTTACATTTTTCACACATTGGCTTTACTGATGGTTTTACTTTCACGAAAAACACCTCCTTAATAACGGTGTAAAACTACTTGAAACGATAAGTAATCCTGCCGCGGTTCAAATCATAGGGCGACAGCTCAACCATTACTCGGTCGCCGGGCAAAATCCTGATAAAATTCATCCGCATTTTCCCTGATATATGGGCGAGGACCTTGTGGCCATTTTCCAGTTCAACCGTAAACATGGCGTTAGGCAATGGTTCCAGCACTTTACCCTCTACCTCGATAACGTCATCTTTCGCCATTTACCAGACCTCCTTCCCATCTGTTTCTCCCCGGTTAAGTATCTGTCTGATACCTCTTTTTATAATATGATTATCAGGAACTTCGCCTCTATTTAAATAGTCAATGACCTCGTTCACTTTCAATTTGGTATACTGCAAGTGTTTTATGTTTTTCATTTTCGGATTCTCAATCTTCCTGGTATCCCCATCACTGACGATCACGTAACGTTCATTTACGATCCTGATAATAACGAAAGGCCTGCCTTGATCTCTTCCATGCAAGGAATAAACAAGTCTTCCCAACATATTCTCAGCTATCATCAGTCACCCCCGTCACCTTTTAGTAAGAATCTCAGGACCGTCGTCCCAGATAACAATACTATGTTCAAAGTGCGCCGAAGGCAGTCCATCTTTCGTAACCACCGTCCACTCGTCTCCGGTACTGTACACCTGATATTTTCCCTGGTTGACCATTGGTTCTATCGCCAGGGTCATCCCTGCCTTCAATACCGGACCGCTGTTTTTCCTTCCGTAGTTGGGAACGGGAGGATCTTCATGCATGGCGGCGCCGATGCCGTGTCCCACATAATCTCTTACGACTGAAAACCCATTATTTTCAGCATGGTTCTGGATAGCACTGGAGATATAACCCAGGCGATTTCCAACTCGAGCCTGCTCAATGCCTTTCAGTAACGATTGCTCGGTAGTATGGATCAGTTTCACCAGAACCGGATCGACTTCGCCTACCGGAACGGTTATAGCCGAGTCTCCGGCGTAACCGTCCGCTATTACGCCAAAATCTACACTTATAATATCTCCCTCCCGCAGGATTCGATCACCTGGTATGCCATGCACAACTTCCTCATTAACCGACGCGCATATGGCGCCGGGAAAGGGTCTTCCCCTATATGGGTGGGGGTAGTTCTTAAATACCGGAATCGCCTGCCGCTTTCTGCATTCCTCCATGGCGATGGCATCCAGTGCAGCCGTGGTTACACCCGGTTTTATTGCTGTTTCAATCAAGCTGAGAGTCTCCGCTACAATGCGGCCGGACCGTCTCATCTTTTCGATCTCCGGAGGAGATTTCAGAGTAATCATTTAGAATTTCTCCAGCAAACCCTGCACATCTTTGAATACTACCTGAGGATCACGGTTGCCGTCCAGGCTCTTTAATTTGCCTGCTTTCTCATAATAGCTCAAAAGCGGTTGGGTCTGCTCCGCATATACCTTTAAACGGTTTTTAACGGTCTCTTCCTTGTCGTCGCTGCGCTGCACCAGTTCACCGCCGCACTTGTCACAGACACCAGCCTGCGCCGGAGGGCTAAATTTAGTATTGTAAACTGTCTTGCATTTGCTGCAGCTGACTCTGCCTGTCATACGGTCAATAATAATCGCATCGGGAACAGTTATTTCCAGGGCCAGTTCTACCTGTTTGCCCATTTTAGCCAGCACCTTATCCAAGGCCTCGGCCTGAGGGATGGTGCGGGGAAAGCCGTCCAGCAGGAATCCGTTGCTGCAATCCGGTTGAGACAGCCGCTCCTCAACCACACCGATAGTAACTTCATCCGGTACCAACTGTCCTGCATCCATGTACTTCTTGGCTTCCATGCCCATTGCGGTCGCGTTGCCGACCGCTTCTCTGAACATATCACCGGTAGAAATATGAAGGATGGGATAATTCGCTTTGATCAATTCTGCCTGCGTTCCTTTTCCGGCTCCCGGAGGCCCCAAAAGGATAATGTTCATTTATTAATCATCTCCTATTTTACAAAACCTTCATAACTTCTTAACAGCAAGTGCGACTCTATCTGTTTCATTGTATCCAATGCAACGCCGACTACGATCAGAAGCGCCGTACCACCAAACCAAAGGCTGGTAACCCCGGTGATGGCGATAACGAAATTGGGAAGTACCGCGATCAACGCCAGGAAAACTCCTCCCGCCATGGTCAACCGCGACAGTACTTTGTCAATGTATTCAGCGGTAGGTCTGCCCGGCCTGATACCCGGGATAAACCCGCCGTTTCTTTTTATATTGTCGGCCACATCCATGGGGTTAAAAATAATGGCCACATAGAAATAGGTAAAGAATATGATCAGTAAAGCGTATATTACGTTGTAAAGAACACTGCCATAATTGAAATAGTGGCTGAGAAACTGGTTGTAGGATGAGGTTGTTGACATCCAGGAACCAATGGTGGCCGGGAACATGCATATCGACATAGCGAATATGATCGGAATAACCCCGGCGGCATTAACCTTGAGCGGCAAGAAAGTGCTCTGTCCGCCATACATTTTGCGGCCTACCAGGCGCTTGGCATACTGCACCGGCAGCCTGCGCTGCCCTTCGTTCATGGCTACCACCGCGACAATAACGGCTAAAACTACCGCAATCAATAAAATAAGGTTGAAGAATCCGATCAGCCCGCCGGATAACTCCTGTCCAACGTTGTGTATCTGACTGGGTATGCGGGCCACAATGCCGCAGAATATAATCAAGGAAATACCGTTGCCGATGCCCCGTTCGGTGATCATTTCACCAATCCACATCAGCATGGCGGTTCCGGCAGTAAGTGAAATGGCAATAACGATGTAGGAGCCCATTCCTGGAGTTTGGATCGCTCCCGCCTTGCTAAGCGCCACGGACATACCAATTGCCTGGATAAGACCCAGTACTACGGTTCCGTATCTGGTATACTGGGCGATTTTTTTGCGGCCTTCTTCGCCTTCCTTATTAAGCTCTTCCAATTTGGGTATAACCACGGTCAATAGCTGCATAATAATGGAAGCGTTAATATACGGGGTTATGCTCATGGCGAAAATACTGAAACGTTTGAAAGCGCCTCCGGAGATTATATCAAAGAATCCGAATAATTGGCCTTGCAGCAATTGCGACATGGCTTCGGCATTTATCCCCGGAACCGGAATATGAGCGCCAAGCCTGAAAACAAGCAGCATTATGAGCGTAAACAGCAATTTTTTACGTAGATCTCCTACTTTTATAGCTTGCTGAAATGAATTAAGCATTAAATCACCTCAATTTTGCCGCCTTTGGCCACGATTTTGTCTTCGGCCTGCTGACTGGCCTTTTGCACCTGCACAGTCAGCTGTTTTTCAACTTCACCGTCACCCAGCAGTTTTACCGGCAGGTCAAGCTTCTTGATCAGTCCGGCCTGTTTCAGCATGGCAGCGGTAACGACAGCGCCCTCATCAAAAATGTTCAAATCTTTTACGTTAACAATAGACCATTCTTTTTTGAATATATTCGTAAAACCTCGCTTGGGAATACGTCTCTGCAACGGCATTTGACCGCCTTCAAAGCCCGGACGGATACTCCCGCCGGAACGGGCTTTTTGGCCCTTATGACCGCGAGTAGAGGTCTTGCCATGACCTGAACCTATTCCTCTGCCAACCCGTTTTATTCTTTTGTTGGCTCCTGGCGGAGATTTTATTTCTTCTAATTTCACTGTAAAACCTCCCTATACTTAGTCCAATTCTTCAACACAAACCAGATGTTTTACCTTGTTAATCTGTCCCCGAAGCTGTGGAGAATCCTCTTTGATTACTGACTGATACAGCTTCTTCAGCCCCAGGCTTTTTATGGTCAATCTCTGCGTTTGAGGGTAACCAATAAAGCTTTTTTGCCAAGTTATCTTTAACTGTTTAGCCACGGTTTTTCCCTCCTAGCCCTTTATTTCATCAATGGTTTTGCCGCGCTGACGGGCAACTTCTTCGATCCGTTTCAATCCCTTCAGCCCTTCCATGGTCGCATGTACCATGTTGTTGGCATTAGCCGAACCCAGGGATTTAGTCAGGATGTCCTTTAAGCCTGCGGCCTCCAGTACGGCTCTTACCGGTCCGCCGGCGATAACACCGGTACCGGCAGAAGCTGGCTTCAGCAACACCTCTCCGGCTCCGAACTGTCCTAGAATAGCATGGGGAATCGTTCTGTTGTCGATCATGGGGATTTCTATCATATTTTTCTTGGCGTTTTCCATAGCCTTTCTGATCGCTTCAGGAACTTCGGTAGCTTTACCTTTACCGGTACCTACTTTCCCCTCACCGTCACCAACTACCACCAGAGCGCTGAAACTGAATCTGCGTCCGCCTTTTACAACCTTAGCAACTCTTCTGATATTGACAACTTTTTCTATTAACTCAGGAGCTGCCTGATCCTTCTCAATCATTTTTTCCCTCCTATTCGACGGAAATAAAAACTTTAAAATACGAGTCCGTTTTCTCTGGCGGCGTCTGCCAGGGCAGATACCTTGCCGTGATACTTGCGGCCGTTGCGATCAAACACAACACATGTAATTCCCTTTTCTTGGGCTTTTTTGGCGATGCTGCCGCCCACTCTTTTAGCGGCTTCAATATTGCTTTTGTTGCCCAAATCGGACATATCTTTGTCCAGAGTTGATGCCGTCGCCAAGGTAACCCCGTTTACGTCATCAATAATTTGGGCATATATATGTTGCAGACTTGCATAAATGCAAAGTCTCGGAACTTCACTGGTTCCCGATACTTTGTTGCGTATTCTGTAATGTCTGTCTTGCCTTGCTACTTTTCTGCTGGTCTTTTTGATCAACGCAGTCACTCCCTTCCTAGTTATTTAGCGCCCGCTTTACCAGCCTTGCGTCTGATAAATTCACCTTCGTACTTGATTCCCTTGCCTTTATAGGGCTCAGGTTTGCGAATGGCACGAATGTGAGCAGCGGTGTTGCCCACCAGTTGTTTATCGATCCCTTTAACGGTTATTTTAGTTGGTGCAGGGACTTCAAACACAATTCCCTGGGGGGGCTCTACTTCAACCGGATGAGAGAATCCGATATTGATAACCAGCTTGCTGCCCTGCAACTGGGCACGATAACCGACCCCGACCAGTTCCAGTTTCTTTTCAAAACCCTCGCTGACTCCATGTACCATGTTGGCCACCAGAGCTCTGGTCAAACCGTGCAGAGCGCGGTGATTGGCATCGTCACTAGGGCGGTTGACCTGCAGCTTGTCATCCATCAGCTCGATCGTAATATCCTGTGGTATTTGCTGGGTCAGAACTCCTTTGGGACCTTCAACAGTAATGATATTATCTGCTATGTTTATCTTTACGTTATCAGGTCGAGTGATAGGCTTTCTACCTATTCTGGACACTTTTAACTCCTCCTTCGGCTACCAGATGTAACAGATCACTTCTCCGCCCAGACCTTCCTTGCGGGCTGCCTTATCAGTCATTAGTCCTTTGGAAGTTGATACGATGGCCGTTCCAAGTCCGCCAAGCACTTTGGGTACTTCGTCCTTTTGAACATACACCCTTAACCCCGGTTTGCTGATACGTTTCAGTCCGGTAATAACTTTTTCCTTGTTGGGACCGTATTTCAGGTATATTCTTATAACCCCTTGCTTGCCGTCTTCAATATATTCAAAATCCTTGATGTATCCTTCTTCTTTGAGTATCCTGGCTAACCCGATCTTCATTTTCGATCCGGGTACTTCAACGGTTTGATGCATGACCATATTGCCGTTTCTAATTCTGGTTAGGAAATCGGCTACGGGATCAGTCATGACCATATCTTATACCTCCTTTATTGCCTTTTGCCAAGCCGCACTTGCCGGGCCATTGCTTCAAGCTTCGATAGCCTCGTGGCAACCGCAAGCAGGGCCTTCTATCAAATGTATAGAATTACCAGCTAGATTTGGTAACTCCCGGTATCTCACCCCGGTGTGCCAGTTCCCTGAAGCAAACTCTACACATTCCGAATTTTCCCATGTAGGCTCTGGGTCTTCCACAAATTTTGCAGCGATTGTATTCCTGCACTTTGAACTTGTGGGGGCGTTTTTGCTTTTCTATCATTGCCTTCTTTGCCATTTTATAAAAACCTCCCTTTTATCTAAATGGCATTCCCATGCTCTTCAACAATTCGCGTGCTTCCTCATCAGTCTTGGCGGTCGTTACGATAACGACTTCCATGCCCCGGATCTTATCGATCTTGTCATACTCGATCTCAGGGAAAATAGTTTGTTCCTTGATTCCCAGCGAATAATTGCCTCGACCGTCAAATGCCTGGGGTGAAACTCCTCTAAAGTCGCGTACCCGCGGCAACACAATATTGATAAGCTTATCCAGGAATAAATACATCCGTTCGCCGCGCAGGGTAACCTTGCATCCGATCGACATGCCTTCGCGTAATTTAAAACCGGCTATGGATTTCTTGGCTTTGGTAATAATCGGCTTTTGTCCGGAGATAAGGCTGAGATCGTTTACCGCCGCATCCAAAGCTTTGGGGTTCTGAATGGCTTCACCTACACCGATGTTAAGTATTATCTTCTCGAC
>DATMYB010000533.1:0-3515 GCA_035561215.1 Syntrophomonas sp.
ATCCATGGGAAGCAAGCTTGACCGTACAGCTTAAACCACAAAGACCAGCACCTACGATTGCAATTTTCTTATTTTTCTTCGGAACATTATATTTAATAGGGGTAGCAGACCGTGCATAATCGATTGCGGCCTTTTCCAGTAGCTTCATCGCCAAAGAATCGTCGATATCTTTTCTGACACAAGCCTTGTCACAAGGCTGATCACAAAGCCTGCAAACAATTGCCGGAAAGAGTACTTGATCCCTGTACATTGTGTAGGCGCTATTCATGTTGTCCTTCTGCATCTTTTTAATAAAGGGAATAACATCAAAGCCCAAGGGACAAGCACTAGTGCAGGGTGGAATATCATCGGCATAGCAGTTTTCTATAAATTTTCCCATGTCTTTAGATAAAATCCTGCCGCTGGCCGGCGTATTGAGAAAGCTTTCCAGTACCTTTGAATCATGATCACTCACGCCATTTTCTCCTTTGCCTAAAGTATTGCAGCAACAGTACTGCAACCAATATGGCCGCCGTACTGTTGCTACTATTTCAGTTTATCTAGAAATGAATCAGATTACACCTTTCTCCTTAAAGTGCCATCCCTGCGCCAGTATCTTTAACAGGGTTTTCAGCAATATCGTCAAGGGCTTCAAAGAGGTCGGAGCCAAGGAAGTACTTATCCGGTTTGAGCTCTTTTCCCTGTGCTTTTGCTTCCATCGCTGCTTTCACTTTATCCGGAGTTGCAGGGAGTTCGTAGATTCTTACGCCAACTGCGTTATTGATAGCATTCAATACTGCAACATGGCCTGCCGATTGGAATCCTTCGCAACAACCAACCGAGTTAAAAGGAGCGCTTTTTCTAGGTGATGGAACGCTTTCCAGATAAATATCATCAGGAATCTCGTCTGCAAACATGAAGCCGCTCTTGATAAGGGAGTTATAATCTTTATTGTCAATATATTTTTCCTTGAGAGCAAAACCTATGGAGTGGGTTAAAGAGCCATATCCTTGTCCTTCGACAGCCTGCAAGCTACCTATTTCACCGATATCATAGATCATTGTCATCCCCAAAACTTTTGTTTTGCCTGTGGCAGCATCAACCTCCACTTCCGACATAAATACAGCATAATTGTATTCAGGAGTAGGATCACCAACACCCGTATTGGGATCAAGATTGGTCGTAATGTTCGTGGTGTCAAATACGCCAACATATTTGGTAGGAATGCCTTCGGCAACCATTTCTGCATAGGTACGGAAGGTACCATCCTCTTTGCGCATCGCATCAAGCAATTTTTTCGCAGCATCTTTCGTACAATTACCTGCCATGTAGTGAGAACGGTTTGCGCCGGCTGGACCGGTTTGCGGGCATTGTGCCGTGTCGTTTTGTATCAGTTTAATTTGGGTATAATCAAGGTTCAATTCGCTTAGCGCTTCATGGGTAATAACCAATGTACCGACATCGGCACCCTGGCCTTGATCCTCCCAGGTATTGAGATGAGTGATTGTGCCGTCTTCATTAAGTTCAAGAGCAACTGCGGCCATGTCATTGGGATTTCCGGTAACATTGTATCCACCGACTGAAATGCCTACGCCACGCCTTTTGGCAGGAGTATCCTCAGCTTTGGCTTTGGCTTTGGCCTTTTCGTATAAAGGACGAAGCTTATCCATCAATGTTGGGAATGGATATTCCTTGAACGGAGTACTATTAATATTCAAATCCCCAGGTCTGGCAATATTTTTATATCTGAATTCAAACGGATCAATCCCCGCTTTTTCAGCCAGCATATCCACGATTGTTTCCGACATCGTGTACGCTTGTGAATTACCGTAAGAACGATAAGCCGTGCCATAAGTTTGGTTTGAAGAACCACCTCTGGCTAAAGCTCTGATATTAGGGATATTATAACTGAATCCGGCAAAACGAATAGCTTTTGATACCAGAATGTCACACATTTCGGTATAGGCGCCATGATCGTAGGCAAAATCAAATTCAAAACCTGTAATCTTGCCTTCTTTATCACAGCCTAATCTAGCATTGGAGTAATGGGCAGAACGTTTGCCTGTAAAGGCTTGATGTTCCGCATAACTCATGGTCAAGGTAACCGGGGCATTGACAGCCAGGGTACAAGCCGCAGCAAGAGCGGAACTGGCTGGTGAAATGGAATAGCCAAAGCTGGCCCCAGTTGGATTTTCGATAACCCTGATTTTTCCATCGGGAAGGCCAAGACCAGGAGCAAGTGTTATGAGCGGGAAGACCGTAGCGAGTGTTTTATTATGGATACATACGTTACCTTCTTCATCAATATACGCTTGGGTACAATCCGGTTCGATAACGAGATGAGGCTGGCTGGTACTATAAAAGCTGCCTTCCACAACATAATCTGATTTATCCAAAACATCGCGTGTATCTTCGCCTTTGAGAAGAGGCATTCTCAGATACTCATTCGGTATACCTGGATGAATTTCAGCCGCGCCTGGCGCAACAGCTTCTAAATAGCTCATATAAGCCGGCAATTTTTCTAAATCCAATTTGACTTTTTTGACTGCAGCACGAGCATTTTCTTCCGTATCTGCCGCCACAACAGCGACTACATCCCCATATCTAAATACTTTTTTATCAGCGATGATCGGACGCTCAAATCCATCGGCTTTGGAGCGGGGATGGGCTACGGGCAACATAATTCTGTTGGTCCCTTTGATATCTTTGGAGGTAATAACTTTTACCACGCCAGGCATACTTTCTGCCTCTGAAAAATCAATACTCTTAATATTCGCATGATTTAATCCAGGCTGTACGATAGCCAGATGTAATGTGCCCGCCGGCATTTTCAGTGCGATGTCGTCACCATAATCACACAAGCCGGTGACTTTGGCAAGCGCGGCTGGGCGAGGAACACTTGTACCATAAATACGTCCGTTAGCCGGAGCTTTATAGGTGATATCTTCCATCGTAGCTTCGCCGCGCATAACCTTTGCAGCTTCCATAACTGCGTCAACAATAGGCTTCCATCCTGTGCAGCGGCAAGCATTCTTGTTGGTTGTAAACCATTGGCGCACTTCTTCTCTTGTGGGGCTCGGATTTTTATCTAAAAGTCCTTTTGCCGATACGATAAACCCAGGAGAGCAGAAACCGCATTGAACGCCTCCGTAAGTAATGAATGCTTGCTGCAAGGGGTGTAAGTTTGTCGGAGAACCAATGCCCTCAATCGTGACTACTTTGCTGTAATCAGGAATATTTTTGATTTTCTTGACGCAAGAGCGTACAACCTCGCCATCCAATAATACGCTACAAGCTCCGCATTGTCCGGTTTTACAACCTAATTTCGTTCCTGTCAGTCCTATTCTTCTAACCACATCTGCCAGTGTGTCTTTCTCCGGATTACAAACAAGAATCCTGTCTGCTCCGTTGATGTTTAACCAAATTTTCCTAAAAGCCATTTGTGTTCCACCTTTCAAATTTTGTGTCGTGTCAGCCAATCCTAATTATTGTCTCACAGCCAATGTTTTTTTTAGACATATCCTTTCTTTCTGTCT
>DATMYB010000534.1:0-3180 GCA_035561215.1 Syntrophomonas sp.
GGGACACGGGAACGGGACACGGGGACAGGTCCCTCGTCCCGTTTGCTGACAATGTGATACACTGGCCTTGAGGGTGAAGGCGATGGCCAGGGTAGCCCGGGAGAAAAGCCAATCCAGGATCTATCATGTAATGTTGCGAGGGATAAATAGACAAGCAATTTTTGAAGATGACGCAGATAGGGAAAAGTTTCTTGAAACCTTGAAGTCATTTAAGAAGATCAGCAGATATAAAATCTACGCTTATTGCCTTATGGAGAATCACGTTCATTTGTTGATAGAAGAGACACAGACCTGTCCCTGCGTCTTTCGGGTCAAACCGTCCCCGACTCACTCACCCGGCTTAAGAAGCAATTGGAATTGTAAAGTAAAAAATAGTACCCTTGCCCACTGAACTATCAGCCCAGATTTGCCCTCCATTAGCTTCAACCAGAGAACGGGCGATGGCCAGGCCCAAGCCCATTCCGCCCTCGCGCCGGGAGCGGGAACTGTCAGCCCGGTAGAATCTTTCAAAAATAAAAGGCAACTGTTCCGTGGCAATACCGCCGCCCTGATCAGTGAATGACATTAGAATCAGGTTCTCTTTTTTAGTTCCCTTGATCATAATTCTACCTCCCTCGGGGCTGTGGGCCAGGGCGTTGGAGAGAAGGTTTAAGACTACCTGCAGAAGGCGGTCAGGGTCGGCTGCCACTTTGGGAAGTCCTGCTTCCAGGTCTACCTCCAGCTTAATCCCCCGCCCTTCCATTTCCGGGATCACCGGAGCAAGCCTCTCCATGATACTCTCCAGCTTTACCCTTCTTTTATTAATAACCAGGTGACCAGTTTCCGCTAATGCCAGGGTTTCCATATCCTTAACCAGCTTGCTCATCCTCAGTACTTCGTCCTGCAGATTGGCAATGGCAACTTGATCCGGGTCTTTTGCCCTCGACTGCAATTCATCCAGGTTGGCCCTTAATATTGTCAGTGGAGTGCGAAGTTCATGAGCAATGTCGGCGGTAAGATTACGCCTCATGGTTTGAGTTTTGCGCAGTGATTCCGACATCAGGTTAAAATCCTCGGCTAGCTGCCTTATTTCATCGCTTCCCTGCAACGGTACAGTACAGTCCAGGTCGCCCCGGGCGAGGCGGTGGGCAGCCTGCGACATGGTTTTAATAGGTCTGACAATAGCCCTGGCCATCAAAACTCCCAAAATGATAGCTGCCAGGCTAATGATTAAACCAATTATTAAAGCGTAGGAAGTAAGAGACCCAACAAAATCTTCCTCCAGATTTCCAAGCCCATTCATGCCATGAGCTAAACTGACTACCAGTCCTACTGTAGTATTATTTACGACAACTGGAAGCGCACCCACTAACTGTTCAGCGCCGATTTTTTGGCCGACAAACACTCCATTCGGGTCCCACAAAACATATCCATCGGGCTGAACCAGAATGAAGCCATTATAACCGCCTGCACCCATCATTCGACCATAGCCTCTCCCGCGTTGCACGGAATGAGTATTGGTTTCTATTCCTGAAAAACCGTTGTTCTGCTGGTAATAATCGGTAAAGGCAGCAGCCAGGTAGCGGCCTTGTAATGAGTGGTTTTTCTCTAAATATGCTGAAAATAGTGTTCTTGCTGAATACACTCCGGTAAGCGTTGTGGCCAGGGTAGCAAGCAGAGCTATGGACACCAGAAGAAGGGCCAGTTTCTTCTCCAGTCCGTTAATCATCCTCATTTTCCCGTCCTCTTTCAGAAAACTTGTAGCCCACCCCATATACAGAACGAATATAGGATGGTCGAGAAGCATCGGTATCCAGTTTGCGGCGCAGGTTACTGATATGGGTGTCAATTGTTCTTTCATAGCCCTCGTAGGCATCGCCATATACGCTTTCCAGCAGTTGCAGGCGGCTGAACACCTGTCCGGGATTCTCCATTAAAATCTGCAGTATTTTAAATTCACTGGGAGTCAGAGCTAAAGGGATCTCGTTTATCCAGCCTTCAAAACGTGAAATATCCAATCTTAAATTGCCCGCCTTGATTACTTCGTCCTTGCCCGAAGGCTGTTGACCGGTACGTCTTAATACGGCCCTAATACGAGCTGCCAATTCTCGTGGACCGTAAGGCTTGGTTATATAGTCATCGGCTCCTAATTCCAGCCCTATTAACTTATCAACTTCATCGCTGCGGGCGGTAAGCATGATAATAGGTATATTAGAGGTTTGGCGTACCTGGCGGCAGACTTCCAGACCATTTACATGAGGCATCATTATATCGAGAACCACCAGGTCAAAATTCCCTGATAAAGCCATAGACGCTGCCTGCCTGGCATCATCAAGGGGAGTAACTTGAAATCCCTCTGCGGTCAAGAAATCAGCAACAGCCTCTAATATCTTGGCTTCGTCTTCTATTATAAGAATGCGGTTGGCCAGGACCGCCACCTCCCTTGGGGTATTAGATCTTATTAATCCTATTATACCTATCCCGCTTTTTATAGAATGCAAAAGATGTCCAGCTTTTTGCTAAAACTGGACATCTCCAAATCAGTATTATTTAGCGTTGGCAGACGCCATTACAGTTTAAGCCCGTGCAGTATCCCGCTCCGCGCCCGGGTCTAGGTCCGTTTCCCTGGCCCATTTTTACTTTACCTTTGCTGTTAGGGCCGATGTCAGTGCGAGCCAGATTTTTCTCTATGTTTTCCTTCATTTGCTGCACGCACTTGTTGTATTGATCTTGGGTAATCTTCTGATCCTGCAAGGCCTGGGCAAGACTTTGCTGTCGTTTAGCCAGTACGCTGTCAACCAGTTGTTCCTGACTCATGCCCTTTTCAGCTGCAATGTCGTTCAGTGATTTTCCGGTTTGTCTGGCAGCGGCTAGATCATTAATGGAAATCCCCAGAATGTCAGCAACCGTTGCAGCCAGGCTTCCGCTGTTTCTGCCCATACCTGAACATAAGCCCTGGGCATTACCGTTCCCATTGCCAAAGCCTGCGGCTATTGCGGGAACGCTTCCAATAACCAGGAATCCACCCACCAGCAGCGCAATCAAGGCTATCGCAATTTTAGCACCATGTTTCTTAAGCATTTTATTCACCTCCTGTTATTGAACCCTATAGTATCAATCTAGTTTCAAGACAGTATGGAGAAAATGTCAAGAAATTATGAATATTCTATTTTCTGATTTCCAACTCCCAATTGCTAGAAC
>DATMYB010000535.1:0-2635 GCA_035561215.1 Syntrophomonas sp.
TTATTCGCTGTAAATTTAAAATATCCTTTATAATTACATTTTTTTTACACTTGTTCAAATGGAACCCTAAACGCCCAAATATCCCTTGCGTCCAAGTTTTTCCACATGGTTCTGCAGCATTTGCCCGATATCGATATTGTAATTATCCTCCAGCACGAACATCATGGTGATGGCGGTCTGGGCCACATCCAAAAGTTCCCGGGCGATTTCTTCGATTACATGGTTTTCCTCCATATGTACGGTTTCGCCGCTCAATCCGCGAAACTTACCGATGCATTGGGCCAATTCCCCGGCCTCCTCCATCAGTTTCAGCGCGGTGGACTCCATAGTAGGGTTTAATCCGTTTAATCTGGGCAAAGACAAAGTCTTGGTATCCATACTCAAAGCTCCCTTTCCGTTGTCGGCGGTATTTCTACAATTTCAATTCCCGCTTCCTGCAAAAACTGTATTGCCAACGAGTCGTCAAAGTCACCCCGATGTACGACTCTTATAATGCCGGCGTTGATGATCATACGCGCACATATCAGGCAGGGCTGATTCGTACAGTATATTATCGCATCCTGTGTTGACACTCCGTAAAAGGCAGCGTTAATAATAGCGTTTTGTTCTGCATGTACGCCCCTGCACAATTCATACCGATGACCAGAAGGTATCTGCATTTCCTCCCGCAGGCAGCCGATTTCCAGACAATGGGCCAACCCCCGCGGAGCACCGTTGTAGCCGGTGGAAATGATTCTCTCTTTCCTGACCAGCACCGCGCCCACCTGCCGGCGCCGGCAGGTGGAACGACTGGCAACCAGGTCCGCCAGCTCCAAAAAATATTGATCCCAGCTGGGCCGCTGTCTTTTGTCCGTCGGACTTCCTTCCATAAGCTATAATACCTATATTCCGTAAAGCGGATATTTATCACACAGACCCCTTACTATTTCCCGGGCCTGATCCAATTTGCCCTCATCTTCGGGGTGATCCAGTGCCAAGGTAATCGCCTGGGCCACTGCCTGCATATCCTCGGTTTTAAAGCCGCGGCTGGTCAACGCTGGCGTACCGATTCTGATTCCGCTGGTGATAGTAGGCTTTTCCGGATCGAAGGGGATGCCGTTCTTGTTTACAGTTATGTTGATGGATTCAAGAATGCTTTCCGCTTCCTTGCCGGTGAGTCTTTTGGGCCTGACGTCAACCAACATCAAATGATTATCGGTTCCGCCGGAAACCAAACGTAGTCCCTGCCGCGTCAGTTCCTGGGCCAGCATGGCGGCATTGGCTACGATTTGCTGTTGATACAGTTTAAACTCCGGTTGCAGAGCTTCTTTAAAACATACCGCTTTGGCGGCAATAACGTGCATCAACGGACCGCCCTGAATACCGGGGAATATGGCGCTGTCAATTCTTTTGCCCCATTCTTCCTTGCAAAGAATCACGCCACCCCGGGGCCCCCGCAAGGTTTTGTGGGTAGTGGTGGTAACGAAATCGGCATAGGGCACCGGACTGGGATGGACGCCGGCGGCCACCAGTCCGGCAATATGGGCCATATCCACAAAAAGCAAGGCGCCGGCTTCATCGGCAATATCCTTGAACTTGGCGAAATCAATGACCCGCGGATAGGCGCTGGCGCCGGCCACAATCATTTTAGGCCGTACTTCCATAGCAATACGGCGCAATTCCTCGTAGTCAATCCTTTCGGTTTCAGCATTTACGCCATATTCAAAAAAATGGTAATATTTCCCGGAAATATTGACCTTGCTACCGTGGGTCAAATGACCTCCATGGCTCAGGTTCATTCCCAAAACTTTATCGCCCGGGCTGAGCGCGGCAAAATATACTGCCGTATTGGCTTGAGCGCCTGAATGGGGCTGCACGTTTACATGGTCGCTGCCGAAAATCTGTTTCAGTCTTTCCCGGGCCAGCTCTTCAGCCACATCCACATATTCGCATCCGCCATAATACCTTTTCCCGGGATAGCCCTCGGCGTATTTATTGGTCATAACCGAACCTTGGGCGGCCATAACCGCTCGGGAAACAAAATTCTCCGAGGCGATGAGTTCCAGCTTGCGATTTTGTCTTTTTTCTTCGTTGGCGATTGCAGCCGCGACTTCAGGGTCGACTGGCAGAACGTATTGGTCGATATAGTCCATTAACAACACCTCTCACAGTACTTTTTTTCAATGGCATTTATTTTGTCAACTCTGCGCTGATGCCTTCCACCTTCAAATTCCGCCGATAAAAACGCTTTGACAATGGCTTCGATACTGGGTAAATCCAGCACTCTGGCCCCCAAGGCCAAAACATTGGCATCATTGTGCCGCCTGGACATTTCCGCACTATAGGGATCCGAACAAAGGGCCGCTCTGATACCGGGAATCTTATTGGCAGCAATCGAAATACCTATGCCGGTCCCGCAGAGGATAATGCCCGGCGTACCGGTTTCCAGCACCTGTGCCGCCACGGCTTCAGCAATATCGGGATAGTCAACCGAATCCGCGCTGAAACATCCGCAATCAAAAGGTTCGACCCCCATTTCTTTCAGCAACCTGATAATTGCACTTTTTTGCTCCACTCCCGCGTGATCACTGCCGATTGCGATTTTCACTTTAGCTCACTCCTGCGATTCGTTTTTAAATGGCAATTGATATTATAC
>DATMYB010000536.1:0-12273 GCA_035561215.1 Syntrophomonas sp.
CTTATTAACCGCATAATAGCAATTTATTTTGCGTCTCTTACGCTGCACCTAAAGGTTTAGGTTATTCGCCGAGGAAAATCCTCGCTGCGCAGGGCGCATGGAGAGCGGCGAGGAAGGTACGCAATAATGGCTGTATTGGGATTTCCTGCACTTGACGCGGCGGGGATTTGTCCGCGGTAAACAAAGGTTTAGATTTAACATACTACTAGTCGCTTTTCAGCGCCGCCCGGCGAGGAAGGAATTTACACTCATCATTGCGAATATCTGGTATAAAAAGAGCGGGAGAAAGATCATGCTGGCAACCACCCATACCTTGTTTATTAACGGAATTGAAGCGGTACCGGTCAAAGTTGAAGTCGACATACAAAACGGCCTGCCGAATTTTGAGCTGATCGGCCTGGCTCAGGCGGCCTTGAAAGAAGCCCGGGAGCGGGTCAAATCCGCCCTGAAAAACTCGGGCTATGAGTTTCCCAATCGCAAGATCATCGTTAATCTGGCTCCAGCCGATTTAAAAAAGGAAGGCGGCCATTTTGACCTGGCCATTGCCGTGGGTATTCTGATGGCCTCCGGACAAGTCAACCCGGAGGGCGGCGAAAATTTATTCTTCGCCGGCGAACTGTCTCTGGACGGCAGCCTGCGGCAGGTGCCGGGCATTTTGCCCATGAGTCTAGCGCTGGCAGAAGCAGACGGAGATGACCGTTTGATCGTTCCCGCCGCCAACCGCCGTGAAGCCGCGCTGGTACACGAGACCCAAGCCCTGGCGGCCGAAAATCTGCAGGAAGTGATTGACTGGCTGGAAGGAAACGGAACCCTGTCAACCGTAAACGGAGAACGGTTGTCGTCTGATTGCAAAAGCGACGAAGCCTTTCCTGATTTTGCCGAAGTAAAGGGGCAGGAATCCGCCAAAAGAGCGTTGCAGGTAGCCGCGGCCGGCTTGCACAACCTGTTGCTGATCGGACCTCCCGGTGGCGGGAAAACCATGCTGGCCCGGCGTTTGCCCGGCATCATGCCGGAAATGAACCGGGAAGAAATATTAGAAACGACCCGCATATATTCCGTGGCCGGCCTGCTTAACCCGGAGCATCCTCTGATTTTAGCGCGGCCCTTCCGGGCTCCCCATAAAAATGCCTCCGCCGCCAGCATTATCGGAGGCGGACGCATTCCCCGCCCGGGCGAAATCAGCCTGGCGCAAAACGGCGTGCTGTTTTTGGACGAGTTTACCGAATTCAGCCGGGATGTACTGGAAGCGCTGCGGCAGCCCCTGGAAGATAAAGTGGTAACCATTGCCCGCTCCCAGGCCACCTGTACGTATCCCGCCAATTTCAGCCTGATCGCCAGCTGTAATCCGTGTCCGTGCGGATTTTACGGCTCTGATTTGGAGTGTACCTGCACGCCGCTGCAGATTCAAAAATACCTGGGCAGGATCAGCGGGCCGCTGCTGGATCGCATGGATCTGCAGGTGGAGGTGCCGCGGGTGGTCTTCGACCAGTTGCGGGCCGAGGACAGCGGTGAAAGCTCAGCAGTTTTACGGGAAAAAGTACTGCAGGCGCGGGACATACAGCAAAAACGTTTCACTCGGCATAAATTCAAGTTAAATTCGCAAATGCGCCCCGCCGACGTGAAAAGATTCTGTCGGCTGGATGAAGGATCCTCGACCCTGTTGAAAAACGCTTTTGACCGGCTGAAGATGAGTGCACGGGCCTATGACCGGATTCTCAAGGTGGCCCGCACCGTCGCTGACCTTGACGGCGCCGCGGATATTAAATTACAGCATCTGGCCGAAGCCATGCAATACCGCAGCCTGGATCGCAAATATTGGCACAACTGATTTTAAATAGCGGAATTGATTTTGCGTGCTCCTAGTAGTCTGTTACACCTAAAACTTTAATTCCCGCCGGCTAAATTTTCGCATGGGTGCGTTGTCGTCGATCGCAATACGTCCAGTATTACAAGCGACGACCCCTTCCCCTGCGAGAATTTATCTCGCCGGATAAAATAAACTTTTAGATGTAACAGACTGCTGGTACTCTGTCAACCCTAATTCCACATTTCCTTGTCGGTTAAATTACTGCATGGCTACGTTGTCGTCAATCGCAATACGTCCAGTATTGCTCAATCCTCCGCCTTGCCCTGCAGCAATTTCCCTCGACAAATAATATGCGGACTTAGGGTTGACAGACTACTAGCCGACGGTTTTATTTACCGGTTAACATGTTGATTCCATTGCAAAAACCTGATTTAATCATGTTTATATAATGAATTATAACTTTTTGTAGTAGAATTACATATTATATAATTTTATTCAATCAGCGCCAACGATCAGCCAAGGCAGGAAAGGAGTTAATGGTGAGTTACAAACGGCTTGGTAAAAGGATTCAGCTTGCCCGGGAAGAGGCCGGTTTGAGCCAGGAGCAACTGGCGGCCATGCTGGGCTGTTCACAGCCGACCTTGTCCAATTATGAGAAAGGAAAAAGCAGGATCTATCTGACCCAATTGCAAAAGGTCTCGGAAATTTTAAACCGTTCGGTCCAGTATTTCCTGGAAGCCATGGAACCGACTGAAGACGAGCGGGACAAACCCGTCGCAACGGCAACGGCTATTCCTAATATGGAAGGAGCGCCGCTCCACCTGGACAAAGACATTTTAGACATTTTGAAAGTGCTGCGTGAATTACCGCTTGAAACCAGACGAGTGGTTTATGAATTCGTCCAATGGGAATATCACAAATCGCGGAGGTACGGCAATAATGGTTAATTTTTCTTTGAACAACCAACAAAAAAATCTAATCAAATCCATACGTGTGCTGGGACCGCAGTTGGAGCAACGGGAAATAGAAATCGACCAGCAACGCAGTGAAGTGTTTGATTATTCACTGGTAACCGAACTGGCTCAATTAAATTTGTTAAATCCTCTTATCCCCCAGGAATACGGCGGACGCGGCTTAGGCTATTTTGATTCCGCCTTGCTGATGGAGGAAATAGGCGCCATCTGTCCGGGTCTGGCAGTAGTAATGATTTTTAACTGCCATTTTGTCAGTATTCTGGATTCGGTGGGGACGGCTGCGCAAAAAGCTCTTTACCTGCCGGCATTCACCCGGGAGCAGCCCCAACTGGCCGCCATGGGTCTCACTGAACCCAACGCGGGTTCAGACGTGGGCAACTTGAGCACCCGGGCGGTAAAACAGAATGGCTGCTATGTCATCAACGGTTTGAAAGAATACGTGGTCAGCGCTGCCGTTGCCGATTATATCCTGTGTTTCGCTACCCTTGACCCCAGCCGCGCCCGCTCCAAGACCATCGCGCTGGTCGTCCCCGGCGACACCCCCGGAGTCAGGATCGGAAACTTGCGCAAAACCATGGGCATACGCTACGCTCATTGTTCGGAATTAATTTTTGAAAATGCCGCGGTCCCCACCGCCAATCTAGTCGGCGCCGAAGGCGACGGCTACATGATCATCACCCAGGCCATTGACCGGGACAAGGTCCTAACCGGCGCCATCGGTGTAGGAATCGCCCGAACCGCTTTCGAGCTGGCCCTGGCCTACGCTAAAGAAAGAAAGCAGTTCGGCCGCAGCATTTACAACAATCAAGCGGTGGCTTTCGAGTTCTCCAGGATGGCGGCGCAGATTGAGGCGGCGCGGCTGGTGGTGTGGAAAGCTTGCTGGCTCATTGATAATAATGAAGATTTTACCGTATCCGCTTCCCTGGCTAAAATCGCCGGAACTACCGCCGCCGAGGAAATAGTCGGCAAAGCCATGGAAATCGTAGGCGGACGCTCTTATATAGAGGGACATCCCCTGGAAAAATTGTATCGGGATGTAAAAATATTCAGCAATCTGGAAGGCACCAATCATATTCAAAACGCAATTATCACTTCGCTGTTGTAAAAAGCGGCCGGCCCTACACGGAACCGGAGCCGCGAGAATCCTGGCAGCGGGGGCGGCGGCAGGCGACCGCCTGCCTTGGAATACCCGGCCTGAACCCGTATTTTATGAAAGCTCATACTGCCAACCCATCGGCATGTAAGCGGACACCGTCGGCAAAGGAGGTTGGGGCTGTGCACGAGGACTGTGTGTGGATTGATTGCGATTCGCTGGAAAAATTCATGGCGGCGGTGTTCCGCGGTCTGGGTGTGCCGGACGCAGACGCGGACATCTGCGCGGAAGTCCTTATCACCTCCGATAAGCGCGGCATCGATTCCCATGGCATCGGACGGCTGAAACCGATCTATTACGACCGCATCAAGGCCGGTATTCTCAATCCCGTAACGAAAATGGAAATCCTGCGGGAAGGCCCCACTACCGCCGTAATTGACGGTCACAACGGCATGGGCCATGTCATCGGCCGGCACGCCATGGAGATGGCCATCGACAAAGCCGAAAAGTTTGGTCTGGGTATGACGGCGGTCAGGAATTCGTCCCATTACGGCATTGCCGGATATTTTGCCCTGATGGCGGCACAAAACGGCATGATCGGCATAACCGGCACCAATGCCCGTCCTTCCATCGCCCCCACCTTCGGAGTGGAAAATATGCTGGGCACCAATCCGCTGACTTTCGCCCTGCCCACAGATGAAGCTTTCCCCTTCGTATTGGATTGCGCCACTTCCGTATCCCAGCGCGGCAAGATCGAGGTCTATGCACGTAAGCACAAGGATATCCCCGCCGGCTGGGTAATCGACCGAAAGGGCTGTACTCGCACCGATACCGATCAGATTCTGCTGGATCTGGTCAGCGGCCAGGCGGCCCTGGCTCCTCTGGGGGGAATCGGCGAAGACCACGGCGGTTACAAAGGTTACGGCTACGCCACCGTGGTAGAAATCCTATCTGCCGCCCTGCAGGGAGGCGCTTTCTTAAAAGCCTTGTCCGGACATGATGAAAATGGCGCCCTTATTCCTTACCGGCTGGGACATTTTTTTATGGCCATCAACGTGGAGGCTTTTACCGAACTGGATGCATTCAAAAAAAGCAGCGGCGATATTCTGCGCGCGCTGCGAGCTTCTGAAAAATCTCCGGGTGAAAACCGCATATATACCGCCGGGGAAAAGGAATATCTGGCCGGGTTGGAGCGCAAGGACAGAGGCGTACCCCTGAACCGGGCGCTGCAGCTTGATATATTGCAGATGAGAAATGAATTGGGGCTAAACCAATTTCGGTTCGAGTTCGAAACCTAATCGCCCGTCGGTATTGGAGCCCATAGGTTCCTCCGGCGGTAAAGCCCCGAGACTAATTCCACAAGCCAATCCTTATCATTATCAATCATCGTCCGCTGTTGGGGAAAGATCAGTTTCCGTTCCGACCTCACGATTTTCCGATGCACTGGTTACATCCGTATTGCCGGTTTTATTGTCATTTTGACGCTCCGGATAGCGGTTAGTTTCACTGTCATTTTGACACGCAGCATCGCTGTTCACTTCATTGTCATTTTGGCACTCCGACTGGCTGGAATCATGCTCCTGCATATGAACCGCTTCCCTCCTGCTGTTGATCAACTGCCGCTTTTTCTCGTTGTAAACTCCCAGATGGAAGGGTAAGACCGAAACTACTACATTATGCTTGCTGAATAAAGCATTGGCGATGAAGAGACTGGTATTGTTATGCAATAGCGCTTCATACCACTTGCTGACCAGGAATTGGGGCAGCAGTACGGTAATCAAATCACCCGGCCGCGAACCATGTTCCTCCGAATCGATATACTCGATCAGCGTACCCACCACATCCCGGTATGGAGATTGCCGTACGATCAGTGGTATTCTGGTATTCAGCATGGACCATTTACGTCTGAGCTTGTCAGCTTCGCCGGGGTAGGGCTCCACATGAAAAGCCACCACATTCGAGGACATGCTGCGCGCATAATGCAGTGCCTTGATTACCATACCGTTAATACTGTCGATGGGTACGATAACATGGTGTTCGGAGACAGAATCAAGATCCAATTTGCTCAGTACCTCGTTGGGAATGTCTAATTGCCGCGCTACCGACCGATAATGTTTTTTAATCTTGTGCATGAACAAAATGATGATGGGCACAACCACCACCACAATCCATGCTCCGGCGGTAAATTTAGTGACGCCTACGATCATAACCGCGCACAAAGTGGTCAAAGCTCCCAAACCGTTGATCAAGGCCTTATGCCGCCAGCCTGGAGACTTCAAACGGAACCAATGTACCAGCATGCCGGTCTGGGAAAGAGTAAACGCAGCGAAAACCCCCACCGCATAAAGGGCAATCAGGGCGTGCGTATCAGCTTTGAAAAAGATGATCAGTAAAACTGCCAACAAAGCCAGGAAGCTGATGCCGTTGGTGAAATTAAGGCGATGGCCGCGCAACGCCATTTGTCTGGGGGCATAACCATCCTGGGCGATAATGGATAACAAGGTCGGGAATCCGGCAAAAGCGGTATTGGCTGCCATGGCCAGTATAATGGTAGTGGTAATTTGAACGAAATAAAACATAAATCCCGGGCCAAAAACCGCCAGAGATATTTGGGCCAATACTGTCAAATTGGGATCCGGGATAGGAGTGTAAAGCTTGGCTAAATATGCCACCCCGCCAAAGCAGACTATTATGGCGGCGGCCAACAGCAAATACGTTGATTTGGCGTTCTTGGCGGAAGGTTCTTGGAAATTCGGCACCGCGTTACTGACTGCCTCCACTCCGGTCAGAGCACTGCAACCGGAGGAAAATGCGGTTAAAATGAGAAACGCTGTAACCGCCTGGGTTCCCCAAGAGGCTTCCCCTCCCATGGGGGGGTTGATGCCCATATTCCCACCGGTAACATATTTGATATAACCGACGATAACTAAAATAATGATACCTAGAATAAACGCATAAGTAGGCAGACTAAAAAGACGGGATGCTTCTCTTACCCCGCGTACATTGCCGATGACCAGCAGAAAGACAAAAATCACCGCTATCAATACCTTATATTCGGATAAAGCAGGAACGGCCGAGATAAATGCAATCGTGCCGGCGCATATACTAACCGCTACAGTCAGAATGTAGCCCACCGACAGCGAGGCTCCGGCAATAAGGCTAAAAACCGGGCCTAAATTTTCCTTGGCCACTAAATAGGCTCCGCCGCCGCTTGGATAAGCATCCACTACCTGACGGTAAGACAAAGTGAGAATTACCAGCAAAATGATGATGGCAAACGCGATCCGCGGCATCCAGATAAAGGAAGCCAGCCCTACTACCGGTATCAATACCCACAACATTTCTTCCACTGCATAGGCAACCGACGAAATGGCGTCACTGGCCAGGATCGGCATTCCCCAAAATATGCTGAATTTTTGATCCTGCAGCTTCTCTGTTTCCAGAGATTTGCCAAAAACCCAACGCATCAATTGTTTAAACAATTTACTGCCCCCATCCATTTTTTACGAAACAGCACTTACCGTTTTATTGTCTCCCAATTATTCGGATTGCTATCATTCCAACTTAACGGATATGGCTATGACCTTGCATTGTAACAGGATAATTATAATACTCGGTGTAAAAAAATAAAGACAATTTTTTGCATACCATGTAAGCCAAAGAATAGCCATAACTGGTAACGGTTGCCTCATAAATAAAACGCGCTGTTCTCATTGGTTTCGGCACACAGAACCTAGTAGCCTGCGTCACCTAAAACTTTGCTTCCCGCCGGCTAAATTCTCGCATGGGTGCGTTGTCGTCGATCGCAATACGTCCAGTATTGCTTCCTCCTCCGCCTCCCCCTGCGAGAATTTATCTCGTCGGATAAAATAAACTTTTAGATGTAACAGACTACTAGCGCCGGGCAGCGTTTCGCACTATTTATGGTATATCCCAAGTGGGTTGGGTACCGCTTTATTAAAAAGAAATATCTACAGCCGCGGGCCATAAGGGCGCAAAAAAAACCTGCGGCATTTATGCCGCAGGCACTCATCTGTAATATAGAGTATACGTTATAGCTGATACATATCGTATAACTGACATAGGTTGTCGAACAGCTCGGCCACGGTCACCATACCTACCCCGCCGGGTACGGCACTGGCCAGGCGGGCCTTGTTTTTGGCCTCCATATCCACGTCTCCGCCCATATTGCCGGCCGCATCGAAATTTATGCCGGCATCAATAATGACTGCATCCTCCCTGACCATGTCTGCCTTGATAAAATTCAATTGTCCCATGGCGGCCACCACAATATCCGCCCGCCTGATCTCTTCCGCCAGATCGCGGGTATGAGTATGGCACAGGGTGACGGTAGCGTTTTCTCCGGTCATCATCAGGGCCAGGGGGGCGCCCAGTATGCTGCTGCGTCCGACAATGGTTACCCGGGCTCCGTCCATACTGACCTGGTGATCCTTCAGCATTCTGACCACCGCTTTGGGAGTCGACGGTCTTATCCCCGGTTCCCGGTTTACGATTTTGCCCAGATTATAATTATGGATCCCTTCCACATCCTTGCGGTAATCGATCCGGTTTACCAGCACTTCGTCACAAATATGCGACGGCAAGGGTTTCTGCAGCATAATCCCCGTATATTCATCGTCCCGGTTCAAACGGTCAATTTCCTCCAGCATATGCGCTTCCGTAATTGCCTCCGGAAATTTGAGGACGGACACTTTTACCCCCAGCTCGCCGCCAAATTTCTTTATCCCATTGATATAGGCTTCAGCATCAGGCTGCTCTCCTATCTGTACCACGGCCATAGCCATTGGATGTAAGCGGCAGCGTTTGATCAACTGGTTTTTTAAATCTGTCCGAATATCTTTTCCGTAAATTAGCATTCATTATCCTCCAGTAAGCTGTTATAGTCCTTAAAAGACTTCGTCCGCTATTATGCTATTATATATTTATTATGCCCCCGGACGGTAACACTATTTTCATACCAACCCTCAAAAAGCGGCTTTAATATGATTTATCTGCGGATTATCGCCGGTTAGCATAATGGTAACGACGTCAAAGCGAGTTTCTCGGCAGGAGGGCTTATTTTCCGCCAGATAAGCCAGCGCCGTCGTCCGAATATGCTGCATCTTGGTCCGGGTGATAGCTTCCTCGGGAGATCCGAACAAACTGCTGCGCCGGGTCTTCACTTCCACGAAAACTACGACGGCGCCTTTTTGGCACACGATATCCAGCTCCCCGCGGCGGCAGCGATAATTCCGCGCCAGTATCGTATAACCCTTGTCGCTGAGGTAGGCAGCGGCAATTTCTTCGCCCTGCCGTCCCAATGGCATGTTCATGGCATCACCTGTTAAAATAATGTGATCTGCTGGCCGGAGCCGGATTGCAGCATGGATTTGACCGGTTCGAAACTACGGCGGTGGATCGGACTCGGCCCGAACTCCTGCAGCGCCAGCAAATGTTCGCGGGTGGCGTAGCCCTTGTGTTTTCCCAATCCATAATGGGGATATAAGCGTTCATAGGACTGCATGACCTCATCTCTTTCCACCTTGGCAATGATGGAAGCACAGGCAATGGAGAGGCTCAATTGGTCGCCTTTGATGATAGGCAGTTGATTGATTTCCAGATCGGGTATTTTAACGGCATCCACCAGCAGGAAGTCGGGGGCCGGGCGCAGGGCTGCCACTGCCATGCGCATGGCTTCACGGCTGGCATTGAGGATATTTTCCCGATCTATGTACTGGGGCGACACCATGGCCACCGCCCAACTGACGGCCCCGGCCTTGATCCGGCCCACCAGCACCCGCCGTTTTTTGTCACTGAGGGCTTTGGAATCGTCGACCCCTTCCAAATAAAAATCTCGCGGCAAAATCACCGCCGCCGCCGCTACCGGCCCAGCCAGGGGGCCGCGGCCCACTTCGTCGGTGCCCGCGATCAACTGAAAACCTTCCGCGTAAGCGCTGGCTTCGAATTTTTTCATGGTTTCCAGTCGCTCTGCTTCGTTTACTTTTTCTTTCACTGCCTTTAATATCCTTCATACGCTGATTCAAAAATCAAACAAAAAGAACGTCCCCTTGTTGGATTCTTATTGGATTAATCGTGTTGAATGTATAAACATGTAGGAGCACTTGACGCTGAGCTTAGTACTCTGTCAACCCTAATTCCACAATTCCTTGTCGGTTAAATTTCTGCATGGCTGCGTTGTCGTCAATCGCAATCCGTCCAGTATTGCTCAATCCTCCGCCTTGCCCTACAGAAATTTCCCTCGACAAATAATATGCGGACTTAGGGTTGACAGAGTACCGGCCACGGAATGTTTGTACATTCAACTAACTAACTATGATTTTGGCAAAAATCAAAAAAAAGACGTCCCCTTGTTGGATTCTATCACGTTAATTCATCAGAGGCTATCCGCTACCGCCGCGCCTTCGCCGATGGCCTCGGCAAAACTCCTGACCTGCCGGGCGTCGCCGATCAGAAACAAGCGCGGCACCCGGTGGACGGCCTCATAGTAAATATGATTGTTGGGATGGGCGCCGGTGGCCCATACCACTTTATCCACGGTAAGCATTTCGTCGGTTTTATCCTGGTTTTCAATAATCAGCCGATGGTCGATCAGTTTTTTAAAGGTGCAGCCGGTGCGTCTGATCACTCCCAGCTCGTCCAGACGGTTCAGCAAATCCCTGCGGTTCTTTTTTTCCATCCCCCGCGCCAGTATTTTATCTTTTTCCACCAGGATCACCTGGTTGCCGCGCATGCTTAAATACTCCGCCACTTCACAGCCGGTGGCGCTGCCTCCGACAACGGCCACGCACTGACCGCTCCAGTCAACGTTTTCCCGCAACATGCGGTTGGCCTCCCAGCCGATGTCATTCTCCTCCGTTGCGGACACCGGGCAGTAACTGACGGAACCGGTGGCAACCACCAAGATATCCGGTTTGATTGCTTCCAGATCATCGAGACTGAATTTATGATTTAGATGAATTTCCGCTCCGCTTTGTTCCAACGTGCGTATCATATAATCCCGCAGTATTTTAATTCTCTCCCGATGGGGCGGAACCATAGCCAGATTAAACCCGCCTCCCAATTGTTCCGCCGCTTCGTAAAGCTGTACTTCGATCTCCCGTTGCCGCAGCGACAAAGCGGCCTGCATCCCCGCCGGACCACCGCCTACCACCACCACGCGGCTGTTTTCGCCGAGTAATTGGGGCGGCCATACCATCTGACCCTCCCGGCCGGTATAAGGATTTACGGCACAGCAAATAGCCAAACCGTTGAATTTATTGCTGATACAACGGTTGCAGCCGATACAGGGGCGAATATCCTGCGCCCGGTTTTGCCTGGCCTTCAGCGGCCATTGGGCATCCGCCAGCAACGGTCGCCCCAGAAATATAAAATCTGCCTGGCCGTCGGCAATGATCCGGTCGGCCATCAACGGGTCTCTGATCATGCCGCCGCCGATGACCGGTATGTCAACGGTCTGTTTCACCGCTTCCGCCAAATAAATTCTCCAGCCCTCCGGATAGGAACCCGGCTCGATGCTCTTTAAGCCGGACTCGTACGTACCCGAAGAGCAATGGATAATATCGGCGCCGGCGGTCTGCAGAGCCCGGCTGACGATCAAGCTCTCACTCATATTAAACCCGCCCCTGATGAAATCGTCAATATTCAACCGTACCGAAACTGCCAGCCGAGGTAGCAACTGCTTAATCCCGGCCACGATCTCCAGCAGCAGCCGCATACGATTTTCCAGACTGCCGCCGAATTCATCCCGGCGCAGATTGCAATGGGGGGAAAGAAACTCGTTCAGCAAATAGCCATGGGCGGCGTGTAGTTCCACCCCGTCAAAGCCGGCTTGGAACGCATAAAAAGCGGAACCAACAAACTTGTCCCGGAGGAGATGGATTTCGTCCCGGGTCAGTTCCCGGGGGATCTCTCCGCTCATCCGGCAAGGAATGGAGGAAGGAGCGACAATTTGTGCTCCGCCGTTGAGCAGGGAAGAGCCTTGCCGGCCGGCATGAAACAATTGTATAAACGCGCCGGCGCCTGCCATCTTAATTGCTTCCGCCAGCCGCTGCAACCCGGCCAGGCAGGCCGGGCGGTCGATATTGATCTGATGGGGGCCTTCCCTGCCAGTCGGCGCATCAACGCAGGCAGCTTCAACGATGATCAGGCCGGCGCCGCCATGGGCGCGAGCACGGTAATAGGCCAGCATGGTGTCGCTGACTTCACTGCCGGCACTGGCGTAACCGCTGGTCATTGGCGCCATCACCAGGCGGTTTTTTATGGTAAGAGTGCCGATTTCCCCCGGACTGAATAAATGTTTGCAGGGATTCATTCAAGCAATCTCCTTAACTGTAAGGAATTAGTATTCGTTAAGTATTCCTTTTAAACCCTCTGACTTC
>DATMYB010000537.1:0-8343 GCA_035561215.1 Syntrophomonas sp.
GTAAATTTTATGGGGCGGCGGTAGCTTATGTATCTGGTACGTGATGAAACCGGTGTGAGCCTGCTGGAAGTGATGACGGCCATGTTTTTGGTCGCTTTAATCAGCAGCAGCCTTCTGGGAGGATTGGCTGCATCCGGCCAAATGATAAGACATGCTGGTCAGGAAAGCCAGGCCAGCAATTTTGCTTTTCGAATTTTAGAGGATTTACGCTCCCGCCCGGCAGAAGAGTTGGCCGATATGAGCTTCGTCATTGCAAATGAAGGAGAGCTCAGCTTCGTAGCAAACGGGGGGAAGGAGTATAATGGGAATCTGCAGGCAACGGTTAGCCTGGATGAAAGGCAGGATCTTCCCGGTCTTTACGATGCAAAAGTCACGGTGACCTGGGAAGAGGCAGGCCACAGCCGGGCTTTGGAAATGAGCACGTATATCTATCCGTCTCTGCGGGGGGCGTTGTAGTGAAACACTGCCACGGTGAAAAGGGATATATTCTGGCTGAAATCATTGTTGCGCTCAGCTTGGCGACCATCGTGGCCGCAGCCTTAATGACCACATATTGCAGCGCTTACCGGGTTTTTCAACATCAGTTGGTTGCCACCGACCTCCAATATGCCGCGCGGGCGGCCATGCAGATGATCATAGAAGATATCATAACTGCCCAAGAAGTCACTCCTATGGAGGAAGGTAAAAAATTGCGGTTGGATGACGGCGATATAACCTATTACTACCGTCAGGATCGAACCCTCTACCGTCATGGAAAAGCTAAAATGCCGGTGGCTAATGATATCAACAGCGTATCTTTTTACTCGGACTCCAGACCCGGATATACGATTATTTACATAGAAGCCGGTCGGGGAACGGAAGTCTATCGCTGTACTTCCTCAGCCTGTCCGCGGGTGATGAAGGTCTCAGGTCGGGACAGTGAGTAGTCTGTGTCACCTAAAGCTTTGCTTCCCACCGGCCCAATCCCGCTACTCGACCGGCCATATTTTTTCTCGGGGGATGACCTAGTCCTCTGTCAGCCCTAATTCCACAATTCCTTGTCGGTTAAATTTCTGCATGGCTACGTTGTCGTCAATCGCAATACGTCCAGTATTGCTCAATCCGACCCCTTGCCCTGCAGAAATTTCCCTCGACAAACTTAGGGCTGACAGCGTACTAGACCTTTAGGCGATGCAGACTACTTAAAACCGGAAAGAAAGGGATTCTCTCAGCTTAATCCCCGGGGGAGGGTGCTTCGTTGAAAACTGGGACGATAGCCTCGCGCAGTGAGCAGGGCAGCATTATTTTGATGACCCTGCTGATGTTTTTTGTCATCTGTTTATTGATGGTTTTGATGATGCAGTTGTCGGCCCTGGAAATGTCGATGAGCCAATACTATTATCGTACCCAGCAAACCCAGCAACTAGCCGACGCAGTATTGGAACAGACCTGTGCCGAAATCAATCGCTGTTTGCGGGAAAACTTTGCGGACACTGAAGATATTCCTGAACTGCCGCTGGGGTGGCGGGAGAAGGAGACGGAGTTTACAACCGCTGCGGGAACGAGTCGATGTCAAATCCGATTTTTGAGCATGGAAGCTGGTGAGAATTATAGCTGCTACACCATCCAATGCCAGGTTTTCTTTGAGAAAACAGACCAACAAAAACCAGACAAAAGCGTGAAGGCGGAAGTTACATTTCATTTTACAACCGATTATGATCCGGAGGGAGTATTTCGGCACCGTACCTTCACGGATGGCGGGGTTATCACATCATATAAGATCGTCGAAAATGGATGACCAAAAATAATAATACATTCCCCTGCCACAACCTGATTAATCAGGTTGTGATAAACATGAAGGAGCACTTGGCACAGCATCATGCTGGATGGAATGAGGTGACAAAAATATTTGATAAATCGCCGGGAATCGGGCTGGATATCGGCAGCCAAAAAATAAAAGTGGCCCAGGTGAGAAATTCCCCAAGTGGCCTTAAAGTTATCGGCTTTGACAGCATGGATACTCCGCCGGGGACGGTTGAAGCCGGCAATATTGTCGACCCGGTCGGCTTGGGTGCGGAGCTGAAGAAAATGGTGACCAAGTTAAAGCTCAAACACCGCCGGGTGGTCTCGGCGGTAGCAGGCCAGCAGGTTTATACCCGCAATATCGTCATGCCCCATATGAAACTGGAAGAACTCAAGCAAGCGACTTCTTTTCAGGCGATTAATTTTCTTCCGATCCCGGTGGAGGAAGCGGCCATCGACATTTTTCCACTGCGGGATTTTGAAAACGAGGAAGGCCAACATACGGAAGTGTTTTTTGTGGCGGCGCGACGCCGGCAGGTGGAAAACCTGGACATGGTCTGCAATATCGCCGGACTTAACCTGGCGGCAGTGGAGATCGAACCTTTAGCCGTGAACCGGGTGCTGGGGAGAAATAATCCTGAAGAGGTCGGCGCATACTTGAATATAGGCAGCTCCAGTTCCTTCTTTTCGGTATTTAAAGAAAATATGCCGGTGTTTTATCGTTCCATGTCTTGTGGGTGTTCGGCCTTTTATGCCGCCATGGAAATGAAAGCCGCTGCCAACAGCGGGAAGACGGAGGAGATCCAGTTCGGTCAGAGCAGTCAATACGATTATCTGACCCGGGATATTATCGGTGAAGTTACCCGCTCAGTGGAGTATTATAATTTGCAGCAAGGCGGTTCCGACCAGGGTATCGAGAAAGTCTGGCTGTGCGGAGGAGGCGCGCGTTTTAAAGGCCTGGACGCCAATCTGGCGGCGGGCAGCGGTTTGGAGATAGTTGCTGCCGATCTGCTAAGCTCCTTGATTATCCCCGACCGCCTCAGCCCGGAACAGGGGGAAAATTTGCAATACGAATACTTGATCGCTTTGGGTTTGGCGGCCCGGATGTAAATCCTTCAGTTTTAATCCGGTTTTATGTTTTATTTGCAGGACTAGCCTAGGATAATGTCGAAATATAAAATTTTGGTTGCTTAGCTGTTGTGGAAACAGCTAGCAAATAAAAATTAGAGGGGGATTTTGTTTCAATGAAGTTCAAGAAGCTTGGATATATTATTTTACTGGTGGTTTCCCTGGCGGTTATGGTGGTGGGTTGTTCCAATTCATCCGACCAGCAGGAAAGCAACAAAGAGGCGGAAAAGGAAAGATTCAAGGTCGGGTTCGTCTATATCGGCACTCCCGGTGATGCCGGCTGGACTTATACCCACGACCAGGGCCGCAAATATTTGGCCAAGGAATTGCCAGAAGTGGAGACCATTTACCTGGAAAACGTGGCTGAAGGTGCAGATGCGGAAAGAAGCATCGATCAGTTGGCGCAGAAGGGCTGCAAAGTAATCTTTACCATCGGCTTGGGGGACGGCACCATTGAAGTGGCCAAGAAATATCCGGACGTTGTGTTCATGCATGCTTCCGGGGTTAAAACGGCTGACAATGTCGGTACATATTTCGGGAAAATCGAACAAATGCGTTATCTGACCGGTATCGTGGCCGGCAAGATGACGAAATCGAATGTTCTGGGCTATGTGGCCGCTTACGATATTCCGGAAGTCGTCCGCGGGATCAACGCTTTCGCGCTGGGCGCCCAATCCGTCAATCCAGATGTGAAAGTGAAAGTAATATGGACCCATGACTGGCTGGATGCCAATCTGGCTAAACAGGCGGCCAAGAGTCTGATTGAAGACGGCGCCGATGTCATTACCCAGCATGTTGATACCACCGCGCCGCAGATTGCCGCTGAAGAAGCGAAAGTATGGGCCATCGGTTACCACAGCGACATGAAAACATATGCTCCCAACTACAGCCTGACGGCTTCGGTATGGAACTGGGGCCCCTACTATGTCGACGTGGTCAAATCAGTTATGAATAAGACCTGGAAGACCGGCGCATACTGGGGAGGAGCAGACAGCGGAGTGATTGACCTGGCTCCGATTTCCAGCAAGGTGCCGGCGGATGTGACAAAATTGGTTGCCGCCAAACAGGCTGATTTAAAATCCGGCAAGCTTGATATTTTTGCCGGTCCCCTTACCGCTCAGGACGGCACGGTTAAAGTTCAGGCCGGACAAACGATGACGGATGAAGAAATGCTGAGCTTTAACTGGTTTGTTAAAGGTGTTGACGGCAAAAGAGGTCAGTAGTATGTAATGACGAAAGGTTCGGAGGCGGCTTTATGCCGCCTCCGACTTTTATGGCAAGTTCTTTCAAAAATATGCTAAAAATAACCGTGGTTGGTACTTGGTCGGAGGGATACAGTTTGTCAGGCAGTTTCATGATAGAAATGAATGGAATAACCAAATCATTCCCCGGGGTGGTGGCCAATGACGCGATCACTTTTGCGGTCAGGGTTGGAGAAATACATGCGCTGCTGGGAGAAAACGGTGCTGTTGGGATAAGGGTGAGCCGGGTGCGCTATTTTTGCACGATTATGGGCGGCGCTTACCTGTCCCTGCCTATGCGCCTTCCTGGCAGGAAAACATGACTTCGGGCGGGGGGATTGCTATGGTCCTGGTTATCTTTGCATTGTGGAATCCGATGCGGGCCATCCTCCCCCTACCTGCTGACGATTTTGGTGTTGGTGCTGGTGACCATCCGGCTGCGTTCCGAGGCGGGGGCGCCGGCAGCGCTTTCGGTGCCTTATCACCGCGAAGAAAGATGACCGGATAAGGAGTTTACTATGCTTGAAAAAAATGAATTGGCCGGAATTTTAGAACGTGCCTTAAAACGCGGCGGAGATTTTGCCGAGATCTATCTGGAAAAGCGGCAGAGCGGCAATGTCCTGTGCGAGGACAACCGTATTGAAAGAATAAATAGTGGCCGGGAAAATGGCGCCGGCATCAGGGTGTTGCAGGATGACCGCACCGCCTATGTATATACCAACGATATCAGCGTTGCCGGGTTGGAGCAGGCCGCCGACCAGGCGGCACGGATGCTGAACGCCGGCTTGGGGGAGACGGCGTCCATTAATTTGACTCCGCGCCAGGCTGCGTGCCGGTTGGAATATTTGCGCATGCCGGACAGCGTTGCTCTGGATAAAAAAATCGAGTGGGCGCTGTCTGCCAATCAGGCCGCCCGGGAAATCGACGACGAGATCAGACAGGTCACGGTTGCCCTGGCCGATATGCAGCGCCAACTGCAGATTGCCAACTCGGAAGGCGATCTGGTGGAAGAGGAGCAGGTGCGGGTGCGGGCCATGGTAAATGCGGTAGCGGCCCGGGATGGAGTGATCCAAACCGGCTACGAATCCGTCGGCGGAGCCCAGGGCTGGGAATTGCTGGACCGGACCAAGTTTGAAACCATGGCCCGTCAAGCGGCCGGCCGGGCCGTGGCGATGCTTTCCGCACAGCCGGCGCCTTCCGGGAAAATGCCGGTGGTGATGCACGCTGAGGCTGGCGGCACCATGATCCATGAAGCCTGCGGCCATGGTCTGGAAGCCGATTTGGTGCAGAAGGGCATGTCCGTTTTTAAAGATAAGCTGGGCCAACCGGTGGCCATAGAAAAGCTGAGCGTTATTGACGATGCCACCCTTAAAGGGAAGTACGGCAGTTTTGCTTTTGACGATGAGGGCACAGCGGCCCAGCGCACGGTGATGATCGACCATGGAATCCTGACCCGGTATCTCAACGACCGGATCACCGCCCGGCATGACCGCTCGGAACTGACCGGCAACGGACGGCGGGAGTCCTATCAGCATAAACCGGTTCCGCGTATGACCAACACTTTCATTGCCCCCGGCGAGGATGATCCCGAAGCAATTATCGCCGGTACCGATTACGGTCTGCTGGTTAAAAAAATGGGGGGCGGGCAGGTCAATACCATGAACGGAGATTTTGTGTTTGAGGTGCAGGAAGGCTACATTATCGAGAACGGCGAAATAAAACATCCCGTCCGCGGAGCCACTTTGACCGGCAACGGCCCCCAGGTGCTGCTGGATATTGACATGATCGGCAGGGACCTGGGATATTCGCTGGGGGTATGCGGCAAGGAAGGACAGGGAGTACCGGTAGCCGACGCCCAGCCGACTTTGCGCATAAAAAGCCTGACGGTGGGAGGCACCGGCGGCAGCGGCAATGGGCAGGTCATCAAGAGCATTCGCCGGCTGTGAAGCAGAGGGACGTTCTTTTTGCTACTTTTTTTGCCGGTGAATCATAGTTGGTTAGTTGAATGTATAAATATTCGTCGCCAGACTCCGTCAAGTGCTCCTCCATGTTTGTACATTCAACGCGATTAATCAGGTTCTTTGTAGTGAGATCAAATAGGAAGCAAGGGGACGTTCTTTTTGCTACTTTTTGCCGGTGAATCATAGTTGGTTAGTTGAATGTACAAACATTCCGTCGCCAGACTCAGCGTCAAGTGCTCCTCCATGTTTATACATTCAACGCGATAAATTATGTTCTTTACAGTAATATCAAATGCAGGTAAAGTATACTCAATATTGACAGGCAGGGGGCGGACAGTTGCGGACCAGTGAAGAAATCTTAACTGCGGCAGGGGCGGCAGCCATTGATGCAGCCCGAAAAAAGGGGGCGGAGGCGGAAGCCTTTCTGCTCCATAATCGGGAATTGAGCATCGAGGTACGCGATGCCGAAGTGCAAACGATAAAAGACGCGGAAGAAATCGGTTTGGGAGTCAGAGTACTGCACGGCGGGCGCATGGGCTTTGCCTTCAGCAGCGATCTTTCAGCCGCGGCAGTGGCGGCAACGGTTGACAGCGCCGTGGCTATCGCCAAACACATGCAGGTTGATGCGTTTTATTGCCTGGCGGAGCCGGCTGCCAGCTACCCGTCCATAGATTGTTTCGATCCGCGGATTGAAACCGCGGCCCTGGAGGAAAAAATCGAGCTGGCCCGCAATGCTGAAAAATCAGCCCGCGCTTACGATAACCGCATATATCTGGTGGACAAAGCCGGCTATGAAAATAGCAGCACCCTTACCGTGATTATGAACAGCCGGGGCTTGCAGGTAAGCTGCCGGGATAATTTAGCGGGGGTGTATATTTCTTTGGCAGCTCAGGAAGAGGGAGATTCCCAAACCGGATTTGCGACGATGACCCGCAGAAAAATTGCGGATATGGATTCCAGGCAGTTGGGGCAGGAGGCCGCCTTCCGGGCGGTGCGCGGTTTGCAGGCGAAAAGCATGGATTCAGGAAAAATGCCCTGCATAATGGAACCCTACGTAGCGATTCGCTTTATGGGACTGCTGTTGCCCTCTCTTTGCGGTGATGCGGTCTTGAAAGGGAAATCCATGTGGGCCGGCAAAATGGGCGAGCAGGTAGCGTCTCCGCTGCTGGAACTGGTTGACGACGGTATAAGAGAGGGCGGCCTGGCCAGCGTGCCTTTCGACGGGGAAGGAGTGCCCGCCCGTAGAAACGAGCTGATCCGGCAGGGCGTGCTGCAAGGCTATCTATATGATATTTATTCGGGACGCAAAGCCGGCTGCGCGTCAACCGGCAGCGGGCGACGCGGAACTTTTCGCAGTCTGCCGGCCATCGGCAGCAGCAATCTGATGATCAGCCCGGGTAGGTATGAACCTGAGCAAATGCTGGCCGGCATAGATCGTGGTCTTCTGATTACGGATGTGATGGGGCTGCATACAGCTAACACCATTTCCGGGGATTTTTCCCTGGGAGCCAGCGGAGTTCTGATCGAAGGCGGACGTCTGACCAGACCGGTGCGGGGCATTACCATCGCCGGCACTCTTCACGGGTTGCTGCAGGAGATCGAGGCCCTGGGCTCGGATCTTACATTCTACGGGGCGAAGGTTGCACCCAGCATCCGCTTCCGGCAGCTCAGCATCGCGGGAGAATAAAAGGAAAGGCGGAACAACATGCGCGTGCTAGTCATCAACGGACCTAATTTGAATATGCTCGGGCAAAGAGAACCTGACCTTTACGGCAAAATCGGCCTGGAGGAAATCAATGACCGTTTACGGGAAGTAGCCCGGCAGCAGCAGGTGGAAATCGATTTTTTTCAATCCAACCATGAAGGCGAAATTATCGACCGGGTGCAAATTGCTCAAGGAAATACCGACGCCATCATCATCAACGCCGGTGCTTTGACCCATTACAGCGTGGCGCTGCTGGATGCGCTTAAGGCCGTTGCTATTCCTTTTGTGGAAGTGCATATGTCCAATATTTATGCCCGGGAGGAATTCCGGCACCGGTCGCTGCTGTCGGCGGCTGCCCGGGGCGGTATTTTCGGCCTGGGAGCGGACGGATACCGGCTGGCCCTGCTGGCCGTTTGCGAATGGTTTAAATAAGGATTCCACTGCAAAAACGTATCATTCGTTAGTGGAATGTACAAACATTACGTCGCCGGTACTCTGTCAACCCTAAGTCCGCATATTATTTGTC
>DATMYB010000538.1:0-3850 GCA_035561215.1 Syntrophomonas sp.
CAATACTGGACGTATCGCTTCCTCCTCCGCCTTGCCCTGCGGGAATTTTCCTCGACAAATAATATGCAGACTTAGGGTTGACACGGTACCAGGGCATGGTTGTCGTAAATGTTATCGTTCAAGACCATGCCTTTTTCCAGAGTCGATTGGAAATAGATCGTAGCCGGCGGGCCATGGCGAGTAGTTTGTTAAAATAATTAATCCTTCTAGCAGGATAAATATATTTTATGTCGAACCAGAAATAAGTGAAGATGATTCGAAGCATTTGCTTTGAGTTGCAGCGATTAGCGAATAGACTCCCAGGGTACAATTAAAAAGGCGGGGAAGTTTTCCCAGCGACTTAGAGATTAGTGAAGCCTTGATATAAGCGGTTTAACTGTTTGTGATCAGGGCTTTTTTGCTGTCTTTTAGTTTAAAGTTGCGGGGCTAATGCTTTGATTTCAGTGGACTCATGACTTGCGGCTAAATTTTTTAAATTTGCTGTACCATTCCAGTTAATTATCTTTGACTTATGATTTGCCTTTTAAAGACGGATAAACAGGCATTTTAAGCTTATCAAAACAGAAAATGTTTCACGTGAAGCATTTGTTCCCAAGACGTAATATTTACTGCAGGCGGCATTTCCGGTTCAGGGAAAGGTAGAAAAATATATGTGGAAAGGAAGGAAGACATTGTCTGGGAAAACATTGATCATCGTTATTGACGGTTGCGCGGCTGATTATATTACCGAGGAAAACACGCCTAATTTGTACCGGTTAGGCGGGGCGGGTTTTTATAAAAAAGTCAAGTCCGCCATACCTTCCGTCACCAATGTTAATCATGCCAGCCTTTTAACCGGGAGCTTTCCGCTTCGGCATGGAGTGGTGGGAAATTATTATTATGACCGGGCTACCGGCGCCGAAGGCTTTATCGAATCATCCCGCCACCTGAAAACCGATTCGATTATCGATATTTACAGCCGGCAGGGCAGGAGCACGGCGTTGCTCACCGTGAAAGGAAAAGTACTGGAAGTTTTCGGCGCCAATGCCGGCATTGGCATCAATCTGCAGAAACCGGAGGCCGCTTGGCTGACAAGATACGATTTGGAAACGCCTCCGGGGGTGGCTACCTTTGCGGCCTACGACTGGATATTCAAAGCCTGCTATAAAGTCATCACCGTTGATGATCCGGATTTGGTGTACTGTACCACCAACGATTACATGATGCACAACTACCCGCCGGATGCTGATGAAGCCCGGCAAGTCATGGGCGCTATGGATCAGTGGATCGGCCGCATTTATGATTTCGACCCGACGCGGGAAATCTATATCACCGCCGACCACGGCATGAATAAAAAGAGCCGGCTGGTCGATCTGCAGAAAAAACTTGATAGGGCGGGATTCCATACTTTTTGCCTGCTGCCCTTGAAGGACCGGTATCTTGAAAACCACCGCCACCAGGAAGGCGGGGCTGTTTACATCTATGTGCTGGCGGAAGAAGAAATTTCCCGGGTGTTCGATTACTTGCGGGGATGCGATTTCGTCGATCATGTTTATGACCAAGCGGAGGCGGAGAAAATTTTCGGACTTCCGGGAGAGGGTATCGGGGATATTTTCGTTCTGTCCGATGCAACTTCGGCTTTCGCAGAATTGGAGCAGGATGAGCTGTATATCGATACCAGAACCCACGGCTCTCTGTATGAAAGAGAAATCCCGCTGATTGCTGTCAATGCCAGCAAAGATGCCGATTTTTACGAATACAGCGCCGATATTATCAAAGCCATATTAGCAACGAAATCACTATAAACGGGATCTATTTAAACTAATTAAGCTAACGAAGGAGATGGATTTATGGATTGGCAATTTTGGTTTGCTGCAATACTGTTTATAATCGTTTACGGCATCATTATTTCAGAAAAAGTAAATCGCACAATTATTGCTCTGTGCGGTGGATTTTTGCTGATTATGCTGGGCATTCTTAATCAAGCGGAAGCCCTTGATTTTGTCGACTGGAATACGATCTTTCTCCTGCTGGGAATGATGGTAATCGTCGGCATAGCTCGCAAAAGCGGTTTGTTTGAATTCATGGCCGTTTTTGCCACCCAACGCACCGGCGGCGATCCGGTAAAAGTGATGATCGCACTTGCTGTCGTTACAGCTATAGCATCGGCATTCCTTGATAATGTTACCACTGTATTGCTGATTGTGCCGATTACCCTGACCATTTGCTATCAATTGAATATTGCGCCTGTACCTCTGCTGATAACCCAGATATTTGCCTCCAATATTGGCGGTACTGCAACCCTGATCGGCGATCCCCCCAATATAATGATCGGTAGTGCTGCCGGTCTGGGATTTATGGATTTCGTTAAAAATTTAGCCCCGGTTATTATTATTATTTTCATCGTTACTATTTTTATTTTTAAACTGATCTATGGCAAAAAACTGAATACCAGCGAAGAAAGCAAAGCTGCTATCAGAGCTCTGAAGCCGGCGGATTCAATAAAGGATTACGTTTTACTGAAGAAATCTCTGCTGGTATTGGGCCTGGTCATTTTGGGCTTTGTTCTGCATCAGTCGCTGCACCTGGAATCGGCCACGATTGCCATGTCAGGTGCAGCGTTGCTCATGCTTATTACCAAAACTGACCCGGACGAAATTCTGGGAACGGTCGAATGGGGAACGCTATTCTTTTTCATAGGTCTCTTTATTGTTGTGGGGGGATTGGTGAAAGTCGGCATAATCACAACGTTAGCCCAGGGCGCCGTAAATATGACGCAAGGCAATCTCACCGCAACGACCATGCTGATCCTGTGGTTTTCTGCCATTGCTTCCGCATTCGTTGACAATATACCCTTTGTGGCTACCTTTATCCCGCTGATCAAAGATATTGGCGTAATTGGCGGCATGGATACCGCGCCGTTGTGGTGGGCGCTGTCCCTGGGGGCCTGTCTGGGCGGCAACGGTACCATCATTGGAGCCTCTGCCAACGTAGTGGTTTCAGGTATTGCAGCCCGTGAAGGCCATCCGTTATTTTTTGTTCGTTATATGAAAATTGCCTTCCCGGTGATGCTTATTTCTGTTGCCATAAGCATGGCTTACTTGCTGCTGTTTTATTTATAGTTTCGGTGGTCATTACTGCCTGCTTTTTCGTTTCTCCCGCCAGGAAATGACTGCCGCAGGTACCAGTGACACTACTATTATCCCCAGGATAACCAGGGTGAAATTGTCTTGTACACCCGGAACATTTCCAAACAGGTAGCCGCCGGCAAGAAATGTCAATACCCATGCAACACAACCGATTAAATTGAAAACAGTGAAGCGGGAATATTCCATTGCGCCGATTCCCGCCACAAAGGGAGCAAAGGTTCTGACGATAGGCATAAAACGCGCAATGATGATGGTTTTGCCGCCGTGTTTTTCAAAAAAGGTATGGGTGCGGATTAAATATTCTTTTTTGAAAAAGCGGCCGGAATCCTTTTCGAATATTTTGGGACCGATGTAGTGGCCGATTTGGTAATTGACCATGTTGCCCAGTATTGCAGCCGCCATGAGCATCAGGCAAATTATCAGCATATTTATCTGGCCGCTGGCTCCCAGGGCGCCCAGCACAAAAATCAGGGAGTCACCGGGTAAAAACGGAGTTACGACCAGGCCGGTTTCACAGAATATAATGAGAAAGATAATGGCATATACCAGTAAACCGTAGTTATTAATCAGATAAATCAGATGCTCGTCCAGATGAATTACGAAGTCCAACAAATACAAAACGATATTGCTATCCATGGATTTTTCTTTCCTTTAATTTATTTTTTGCCGGCAAACGACCGTTATTGCTGCCCAGCCCCACAGAAAAATACCTTCCTGCCTAT
>DATMYB010000539.1:0-2686 GCA_035561215.1 Syntrophomonas sp.
TAGGTTATCCGCCGAGGAAAATTTTTGCAGGACAAGGCGGAGGATTGAGCAATACTGGACGTATTGCGATTGACGACAACGAAGTCCTACGAAAATTTGGCCGGCGGGAAGCAAAGTTTTAGGTGACACAGACTACTAGGGCAAGAGGCAGTTATCGTCTGATAATTATGAGTTGTCAGCTTCGAAAAAGTTTCGAGGCTGCAGGGACGGGAGGTTATAATTCATGAACAGCCGGCAAAGAAACGTATTGATCCGGATGATTTTCGCCATGGCCGTATTTGCCTACGTCGGCTATTTAGCCCGGCCGTTGTTGCCGCATTTCGATTTTATGGTTATCGTCGGGTTTGTTCTGCTTTATCTGGTTTGGCAATTAGCCTCGGAAATATGGATATATAAAGATCCCGATGATTATGTGACGGAGGATGACGATCAGAAAAGCTATATATTTCTGCAATTATCATTCATGTTGGCCCTGTTATTTGCTACAATTGATTTTGTAGAATGGCATATTACTCGCAATCCCGCCTGGGAACCGGCGGTTGTCTTTGCGGGACTGGGATTGTTCATCGTCTCCTGCCTGGTGCGCTGGTGGGGGTTCCGGTCTATCGGCAAATATTTTAATCCCCGGGTGGCGGTATATTCGCAGCATCGACTGATCACGGAGGGCGCCTATAAAAGCATCAGGCACCCGCTGTATATGGGTTCGCTGTTGAGTTTTCTGGCCATTCCGATGATATTTAATTCCTGGGGAGCTATGCTGATCGTTTTAGCGACGACGACTCCGGCTTTGGTCCATCGATTGAATTTGGAGGAAAAGTTCCTGCTGCAGCATTTTGGGGATGAGTACGCGGAATACATGCGCAGGACCAAAAAGATGATTCCCGGAATCTGGTAAAGGCAAACATAATTAAGGGAGGAAATTCGATGTCCGGACATAATAAATGGTCTACGATTAAAAACAAGAAAGCCCGCACCGATGAAAAAAAAGGCAAGGAATACACCAGAATAGCCAAAGAGATCATATTGGCCGCCCGAGCCGGAGGCGGGGATCCGGAAGCCAATTCCAAACTGCGGCTGGCGGTGCAGAAGGCCAAAGCTGTAAATATGCCCAATGATAATATCAGCCGGGCCATCAAAAAAGGTACCGGAGAGATCGAAAGCGACGCCATTGAAGAAATAAATTATGAGGGTTATACCGCCGGCGGAGCGGCATTGCTGCTGGAAATAGCCACTGATAACCGTAACCGCACCGCTTCCGAAGTACGTCACCTTTTTTCCAAGTACGGCGGTAATCTGGGCGAAACCGGATGCGTATCCTATCTCTTTGACCGGGTGGGATTGATCGTAGTAAACCGTGAGGACATAAAAATTGATGAAGAAGAGTTCATGCTGACGGTGATCGAGCTGGGCGCGGATGATGTGCGTGAAGCTGATGATGCGTTGGAGATTATAACCCTCCCGGAAAAATTTATGGAAGTCAAGGACAACCTGGAGAAAACCATTAAAATCGAAGAGGCCGATATTGTAATGCTGCCCCAAACCACCGTCGAGATTACTGACGAGTCGGTGGCCCAAAAAATTATGAAACTGGTGGACGCGCTGGAGGACCACGACGACGTGCAGAACCTGTACAGTAATTTCTCCATTCCGGACGAACTGATGGAAAAATTGCTGTAATCTCCAGTTGGGATTATATTCCCTGCACAGCTATAGCCCGCCGCAGGAAAACCGTGCACTTCCAGTGCAGACAGATCTTTCAGCCGACGGTCGAAACATAAGCCCGACCGCTTCAGACGGTGATCGTTTCGTTTTGCAAGTAAAAGCCCGCTCATCAATACACCCCATGCAAAGGGTAAACTGATGAGCGGGCTTTCTATTCGGCATCAAATTCATTTTAGCCGGTCAGCGGGCTGCCCTTATATTTTACGGATCTGCTTGGGTTCCCGTTTAGGCAGTTCCAGACGAAACTGTCCGTCAATGAAAGTGGGACGCAGTTGACGGGTATTGATCCGCTCAGGCAGCAGCGCCAATACGCTTTTAAACTGAACCTTCATATCGCCGGCTTCATTACTGTTGAATAAAATATCGGGAATATCGGCTTTAATAATTAATTCCTCATCCTGACCGTAAATCTCCAACGGAACCTTCATTTCAAAATTGCTTATCCGGTTATAACTGCGGTCATACGCGCTGTCATCGAGAGATAAAATATCGGCGTTGTTGTCTCCCAAACGGTTCAATTGACGTAACATAAAGCCGGTATCCAGGGTATCGCCTTTGTAATAAGCGCCGGACTGGCGTACTACATTGGAGCCGTAGGGACGTACGGGATAATAATCGCTGGCGTCCGGTTCCATAAAATGGCCGTTGGCAATAGCGGTCTCAATGGAAGCAACGACTTCATTCCAGTCGATCTGCTTAGGTTCGGATGAGTCCACATCGAAAACAAAATGGTACTGCATGCCCGACCAATCGAATTCGTCCAGATTCTCCTGGCTGACTACAAATTTTTCGGAAGAAAACTCAGTCTGGCAAGCCGGAGCGTAGTCGAAATCCTGATACATGTCCAGGAAGCCGCTCCTCAATTCGTTCAGGTCCTTACAGATTGCTTCAATCTTCTCCTTTGCCTCGTTCATTATTTTCACCTCCTTATCTGTTCTCAAGGAAATGCAAAAATGTTCAGAAT
>DATMYB010000540.1:0-9956 GCA_035561215.1 Syntrophomonas sp.
GCATTGTACCGTCAGGCCATCAGCGATAAATTGACCGCCAACCGGTTCCCTGAAAACAAAGCGGAGGAATTGATACAGGATTGGTACGCGGAAGTGCGTCCGCTGTATCCGGAACCGGTCGAACTGTTGCCTTTGCACGAAGGCGATATCATATATTTCGGAGACAACACTTTTGAAGTTCTGCTTGTTGCCGGTCACACCGACGGTCAATCCATGTTCTGGTCATCGCAGGCCAAACTTTTATTTACCGCGGATATATTAGCCGCCGGAGCCTATCTGCATTTTACCGACTGGCCTAACACTGATTTGGCCAATCCGCTGGAAAACTTGTTCGACTCGTTTGATCGCATCAAAGCCTTGGGCGTTAAGCGCGCCTTTCCTGGGCACGGACCGGTGATCGAAGATTTGGATTCCGTTATAAAGGGATTAATGGGCAAGCACCGGCGCAACCTGGATAAAGTAGCGACTGCGGTCACAGCCCCGATCAGCGCCGGAGAATTGTATCCTTCGCTCTACCAGATGTATGATTATGTCCATCATCATCGGGTCGTAATGGGCGAAGTGCTGGGGTACCTGAACTATCTGACCAGCAGAGGAAAACTGGTATGCAACCAGGTCGACGGTCGAATTGTTTATATGCCGCCGCTAAATGCCCCCTAAAGTTAAAAATGAAGCCAGGACTTATATCTGCCTTAAGATACTAAAACCAGATATTGTTATTTTGCAGCAGGTGCGAAGCCATACACCCCAATATCCCCGTTGCCCGGTATGATCACAACAAAATTAGCCATATACCTTGAATCGCCGGTTATTATATGCTAATATAAATATCGCTGATTGCATTGTTCAGCAAACGCAGGGGAGTAGCTCAATTGGCAGAGCATCGGTCTCCAAAACCGAGGGTTGCGTGTTCGATTCGCGTCTCCCCTGCCATATAAAGCAAGATAAAACCGGAGTTTTTAAGCTCCGGTTTTTTATATGTATAATTCATCGACAAGTTTTAGTAACGACTGCAATTCAGATGAAAATATGCAATACTTTAAAATGTGATATCGCTGATATCATGGAGATTATTCCTGACGAGCAAAAGGGTAAGTTTAAGGGGCGAGGCGTTTTATGTTAAAAAGAGCAGTTATGAACAGAGACACCGGATACAAAATCAATACACCGATAGATTTAAATAAATGGTGCCGTTATATTGTAACTGTCGGCCATATTACGGCTACCCTTATCATTCTGGCGCACGTGATCTGGTATTTTGCGGCAAGAAGCGTTCTTGCCTGGCCTCCTGATGTTTATCTGCGAAACTGGATTATTTTACCTGCAATAGGTTTTTTCGTTTTAAATTCATCCGTCGGTATGTGTGTTCGCTCTGCTCGTTTTTCACTTCCAGCGAAGGAATATTTGTCACTTTCGCTTTTTGTAATCTTTTCGCTCTACCTCACTCTGACTCATGACATTGCAAAAGTTTTGTTATGTTCTTACATCCTGCCGATCTTTGCTTCCACTATTTTTTCCAATGTGAAATTAACTCGTCAAATCTTTTTTATGAGTATGATCGCCGTTCTGCTGCCCGGCATCAAAATATATTTCGCGGGGAAATTGGACAGCGATATGGTCATGGAGATTTTTGTTGCATGTTTTATGTTTTTCTGCTCATATCTTCTGGCGAAAGTTTTGATTCGATACGGTCACGATAATCTCGCAGCGATTATCAGTTCCCATGAAGAAGCGACTAAAAATGAGCTCGCTTTTCTGCAGGCGCAGATCAAGCCTCATTTTTTATATAACGCAATCAACACGATGGTATCGTTTTGCTATACGGACAACGAAAGGGCAGCGAACCTGCTTGTCAATTTCAGCAAATATTTAAGGCTTGTGTTTGACGTCGACCATAAATCGATGATGGTGTCCTTAGAGAGAGAAATTGAATTGATTAAGGCATACGTTGAAATAGAAAAAGCCCGTTTCGGTGAGCAAATCAACGTTGAATATAATATTGAACCAGAGCTTCTAAGCATGGAAATACCTTCGTTTTGCATTCAACCCTTGGTTGAAAATGCTATAAAGCATGGACTGTGTAAAAAAGCCGGTGGCGGAACCGCCCTTATATCAGTGAAAAAAAGTGAGGGATCTATTATCATAAAGGTCAGCGATACAGGAATAGGGATGTCGACGGAATGGCTCGATAAATTAAGAAACATCGAATCGTCAAACGAGGGAGTCGGCTTTTTCAATGTAAGCAGACGTATCAAAAGTTGGAAAGACGCACAGCTTGATATTCAGAGCACAGCAGGCGAAGGAACTACTGTAACAATAATAATATTAGGCGCATAAGGGGGTGCCGCAAGATATGTTCAACGCAATTATTGTTGACGACGAAAAGCCCGCGCTTGACGTTCTCAAACTTCTACTCGAAAAAACCGGTCAGATATGTATTGTCGGGTCCTTCATGAGCACGGCGGAAGCCCTTGCCGAAATGCAAAGCTTGAAGCCGGACGTCGCTTTTCTTGATATAGAGATGCCTGATATGTCCGGACTGGAGCTTGCGGAAAAAATCATAGATTCGGGCATCGATATAGAAATCGTATTCGTTACCGCTTATGATAAATATGCCCTGGAAGCTTTTCGGGTAAACGCCATTGATTACATACTCAAACCGTTTTCTTCAGACGATATTGCACAGGCCATAACCAGGCTGAAAAGAGTGAAGCCGTTGCCGGCTGTTTCTCAAATGCCTGCGGACAAAGGCCGCATATATTGCTTTGGAAGATTATCGGTATACGGAGCGGGATGCGGAGAAGCCGTCAAATGGCGCACCTCCAAGACAGAGGAGCTTTTCGCTTTTATGCTGCAGAATTTGAACAACGAGGTTGTAAAGTGGAAAATCACGCAGGTTCTTTGGCCAGAATGTGAAACAGAAAGACAACTCAATACGCATTTATATACGACTGTCTATAAAGTGAAAAAAACACTATTGTCGGCAAATATCAAATTTGATTTCACTTTTATAAACGGCAGCTACAAAATGGAGTTGCCAAACGTATACATTGATGCCTCTGAGTTTGAGGCACTTACAGATGCCAATATTACGTTTTCTGCGGCGTCCATTGAAAGATACAAAAAAGCCCTCATCTTATACAAGGGGAATTATCTGGAGGAGAATGAGTATCTCTGGTCTCAGAATAAAGCCGAAGAATATTCAAAACGGTATCGCAGTTTGGTTTTTGAGCTTGCAAGGTATTATACCACCGAATCAGACTATGCGGGCGCCGAGAAAATCCTTCAAAAGGCTCTGACAATCATCCAACTTGACGACGAATTGAACGAAATGCTGCTGAAGCTGTATTTTATGAAAAAAGATAAAACATCACTCATTGCCCACTACAACAAAATCAAAGAGCTGTATAAATCCGAGCTCGGAATCACGCCCAATATGTCCATGCAGGAATTGTTCAACAGCGCGTTGGAATTATAATAATTTCAGTAGGAAGCCCCACGGCAACGATAACAGCATTCTGATACTTTTGGTAAATAATTTTCACAGGAGGGATGCGATTCTCTGTGACTATGCAGAGAAGCACATCCCTCTTTTACCGTATGTTCAGAAAATGTTTGGATATACAAAGCCGGCGCTTTCTTGAGTAATCTTATAGAGGGGTTTGCTTCTCGCTGGTAAGCAAACCCCTCTATTATTGCATGTCCAGAAAATGTCCAGCGAGCGCTAATATAATTAATAAAAGTATGTTCATTTATTGGTTTTGGTTTCCGCTTCCTTGGTTGATTTGTTTTTATGTTCCGTTTTCTGCTCTTCCTGCTCTCTTTTGAGCTGTTCCATACCAAGGCGTATTAGTTCCAAAGTAGCAGCAGAACGGCTTGGATAACGGTTCTCAAAACGGAAATCATCAATCTTTTGGAGCGTTTCTTCATCAACGGTAACTGTATAGCGTGGTTTCTCTGTTGGCATTATTGTCACCCCCTCAGTTCATATTATGCACAAGTTCATCACTGATTTCAATATGTGTTAAGCCTTGTCAAGACAACATTTTAAAAACCTTGACTAGTTCATCACCAGTGCACTAAAATTAAAATATAAGGGTTCATCACCGATGCACCTAAAGGAGATGGAAATTATGCCTACAAATCTTAAAAGAATGACGTTCATTGTTACACCAGAAATAGAAGCTTCGTTAAAATTATTCAAGAAGGAGGTGTTCTATGACCGCTCTCAATCAGACATGATACGTGAACTTGTGTCGGCCGGAATGAGAGCGTTAGAAACCGAAAAACCGGTAAAGGAGGACAAGTGAACGGCGTGCACGAGGTAGGAAAAATGAAACGATACATATACAAAAAATTACTTTCGATTATTCTTACATTTTGCCTGACGCTGGCATTTTTTACATTCAGCCCAGGGGCAGGTACGGCATATGCCGCGGACGTCACAGCCACATTAACTAATATCACAGCAACAGTCACACAGGATGGAAACACAATCGATGAAGGAGATACCATAACGAGCACCAAGCCGATCCGGGTGGATATTTCTTTTGGCGTACCGGTTGAAGGCGACGATCCAACGCCCCCGGCTACGGTTAAACAGGGCGACACGGCGCAATTCCAGTTGAGCGATGCGTTTACAGTGCTTACGGGCGGTTCTATTGACTTAAAAATGGGTACGCTGTTGGTGGGCCATGCCAGTTTTACGACGGATCCCGTTACCAATATGGTGACTGCCAATGTCGTTTTTGACGGCGATGCTTCTGTTTTCGACGGAACATCCCATACCGTAACGTGTCAGTTCCATGCTGATTTTGAATATGACAACAGCGGCGCCGGTGGCAGTACGGGGGATCATACCGTAACCATATTGGAAAAGACGTATACGGTGAACGTTCCTGCTTTGCCCATCGAGTACAAGGTGACCAAAACGGGTGTAGCGCATTTGGCAGATAAAAGCGTTGCGTGGAAGGTCTATGTCGAGGCGACGCAAGGCGGCAAGGGGATTGACTTAGGGGGGTACAAGTTCTTTGATGATTTGGCCAGCGTCGGCGACTATGTGTATGCGCCGGGCTCGTTTAGGGTGGGTTCGGATTTGAAGACTCCCGTTTGGAACCCAACCACTAAAGCACTAAGCTATACCTTCCCTTCCGGTTCGGCCAGTCCGCAGACCATTACCTTTGATACCACCATACCCGATGGCAAATATTACGGCACGGGTGAACAAAAGATCGCCAACACGGCCCAGCTTAAAGACAGCACGGATACCGTAAAGAAAACCGGGACGGGGGAAGTTAAATTCACCCCGCAGTGGATTATCAAGGAAGGTGCTGCGAGCGGCGACGGCAGCTCCGGTGTCTATGATCCAAAAAATCGTACGATCACCTGGACCATTACGGCCAATCAGATGGGCGCAACGTTGAATAATGTTTTCATCACCGACGTATTGCCGAAGGAACCAAAGGAATTGACACTGAAGTTCGCAAGCTGGCAGGCATGGAATGGCAGTGCATGGGGTGCCGCAACACCTATTACCCCCATAAACGGCGAGTATGAAATTGGCAATATCAACTCCAAGATTCTGCTTACCATCGTGACCAATGTGCCGGACGATACTTACACCACCGGAATCACCACCTACAGCAACTCCGCCAGTATCCGCTGGGATGGGCGGACGGGCATCGGCACGGGAAAAATCCCCGTCGGCATCGGTTATAACGCCATTGAGAAATCAGGGGTGGCGGATACCGTATACCAAAAAGTAACCTGGACGGTTAATGTCGACACCAAAAAACAGCCTATACCTGATCTGAAGGTGTATGATCTCCTCGTCTACGAAAAGAGCATCGACCTTAAAGATACAAAGGTTACGGGGATTCCTGTCGGCATTAATGTCGACGATCTGACGCCCCAGTATGGCCAGAAATACATTGATTCATCTTTCAATGGGAGCGGCCTCAATGTAACGGTGTATCCGATTTTAGAGGGAACCACACGGGTCGCCGACTTGCTGGAAATCACCGGCTTTTCGACGAGTGATCTGAATACCTTCAGCTTTGACACACAGGTTTTGGATCCCAATATTTACGCAGCTAACGCAAAAGAAACCGTGACCAACACCGCCAGCCTCTTTAGCGCCAATGCAAAGCTGAATGCGGCGACGGCGAATGTAGACTACACCAGCAATCTGCTGGCCAAGGAAATGCTCAAGCGTGAGGCGATAGCAAATCCTGCCGCCGGCGTAAATACCCAGAAAACCACGACCCCTGGGGCGAGCTTCGATTATCAGGAAAAATCCGCTATCTTTCGCCTGAGCGTCAACGCTGACGGCATGGATTTGACAGATATGGTCGTCGATGCCGCCGGAACCAAACTGGGGAAGGCGACGCTTACCGACACGCTGCCGGAGGGCTGGGAGTTTACGGAAATCGTATCCGGAAAGGATTATTTGATTTTTGCGGGCAATACCGGCACCGACAAGTCCGTCGTGGCCAGCAACACCACTCCTCTGGACACGGTGACGGGACTGAGCGCTGTTTTTGGTGAAACCGTCAACAGCGAAGGAAAGACCGTCAAAACCGTCGCTTTTACCTTTGATCAACTGGATCAGCCCTATGTTATTTTGGTAAAGGCAAAATTGACGGATGCTGCCGCCGCAAAATATTTCTCTGGGAATCAAACGACCACGGTAACCAACCAGCTCTCCCTGAGCGCAGAACACTGGACCCCTGGAATCAGCGTTTCCCGGGATGTTTTGGTGGTCAGCCAAATACTGGATAAGTCTTACACATTGCCGTCCGCCGGCGTATTGACCTGGACGGTTGAATACAAACCCTATGATTTGGCGCAGCCCGGTGAGGAAATAAGAGATACCCTGCCCATAGGCATCGATTTGCGCACGGATGCCAACGGAACGTTGTTGCTTGCCGGCAACATTACCGTCAACGAGATGACCCTCAACGCGAATGGGAGCTATGCATTGGGAAGCCCGGTTACACTGGAACTGGGTACGAATGTGAGCTATGACAACGCGACGCGGGTTCTGAGCTTCATCATCCCCGACAGCGCCAAGGCATATCGCTTCATTTATATCACCGATATCACCGGTGAGCCGGGTACTGTTACCAATCAAGTATCTTTGCTGGGGAGCAGTGCGCAGCAGGAAGGAACGTCCAAGAATTATAGTATTTCGGCTTTGGACGGCAGCGCCAGCTTGCTGAGAAACGGCTGGATCAGCATAAGGAAGACCGATGGCGCAGGCGTCCCCCTGACCGGCGCCGAATTCACGTTGTACGCGACGGATGGCAGCACGGTCATCAAAAAAGGCGTCACTGGCAGCGACGGCATCGTCAAGCTAAAGGTTATACCCGACGGCCAATACCTCCTGCGGGAAACCAAGGCGCCGACTGGTTATACACCGGACAGCGCGACCCATTCAGTAGTGGTTACGACCAGCGGGACAACGGTTACCGCTTCTATTGACGGCAAGACCGGAGCGGACGCCAACGTCGTCACCATCAAAAACTATTCCCAGGGAACGGCCGGCAATCTGACCATCATTAAAACGGTGGCCGGCGTCGGCGCCGATACCGCCAAGGCCTTTGATTTTACGCTGACCTTGAACGGCGCACCCGGTACCTATGACTATACCGGCCATGGCGTCCCGAACGGAACCATCAAAAGCGGGGATACTATTTCCCTGACCCATGATCAAAGTATTACCATCGTAGGGTTACCGCAGGGCGCCACCTATACGGTGACGGAAACGGATTATTCCGGCGATGGGTACACCACGGCCAGCACCGGCGCTACCGGCAGCATTGCGGCTGACGCTACGCAAACAGCCTCGTTTACCAATGCCAGAACGGTCGGAAGTCTGACCATCAGCAAAACGGTAGCAGGCAATGCCGGCGATACCGCCAAGGCCTTTGATTTTACGTTAACCTTGAACGGCGCGCCCGGTACCTATGACTATACCGGCCACGGCGTCCCGGATGGGACCATCAAAAGCGGAGATACCATTTCCCTGGCCCACGGTCAGAGCATCTCCATTATGGATCTGCCGGACGGCGCCACCTATACGGTGACGGAGGCGGATTATTCCGGCGACAATTACACCACGGTCAGCACGGGCGAGACCGGCAGCGTCGCCATTGATGCTGCGAAAATCGCGGCTTTTACCAACACGAGAACCGTTGGCAATCTGACTATCAGCAAAACGGTAGCAGGCAACGCCGGCGATAGCGCCAAGACTTTTGATTTTACGTTAACTTTGAACGGTGCGCCCGGTACCTATGACTATACCGGCAACGGCGTTCCGGATGGGACCATCCAAAGCGGAGATACCATTTCTCTGGCCCACGGTCAGAGCATCACCATTATGGATCTGCCGGACGGCGCCACCTATACGGTGACGGAAGCGGATTATTCCGGCGACGGTTACACGACGGTCAGCACGGACGAGACCGGCAGCATCGCTACCGATGTTACGAGGATTGCAGTCTTTACCAACACACGTAATAGTTCCAATCACGGTGGTTCCAGCAACAAACCCGGAAAACTGACTATCAGCAAAACGGTTGCCGGCGCCGACGCCGACACCGCCAAAAAATTTGATTTTAAAGTAACTCTCAGCGGGGCATCCGGTTCCTATAATTATACGGGCAAGGGTGTTGCGGATGGGACAATTAAGAGCGGCGATACGGTTTTTCTCGCTCACGGGCAAAGTATCACCATCACCGGCTTGCCGAAGGACACGAAATACACCGTGACGGAGGCTGATTATACCGAAGAGGGATATACTGCTTCCAGCACAGGCGCGACCGGCGTCATCGCGGCTGATACCTTAAAGACCGCATCGTTTACGAACCACTGGGGAAATACTCCCAGCGAACCCAGTACGCCAGGCAATCCACCTGATAACGATGGAAGTTCCACCGGTAACAATGACGATCCAACTGATAACGGTAGCAATCCTACTGATAACGGTGACAGTGCCACTGACAACATTGACAATGCCAATATTCCGCAAGGGCCTGTAAACAGCGGGGAAAACGGTATACCTAAAACAGGAGGCAATCAGTCCGGCAGCTTTGCACTGTTCGGATTATTGGTTTTCTCCATCGTTCTGGCAGTTCTCGGCACGGTTGATTTTGCTCTGCGTAAAAAATACTCCGGAAAGTAAAATTAAGGTTAATTCGAAAAAGAGCCGGTAGCGGGGGATCCCCCGCTGCCGGCTCTTCAAAATAGGGTGAGATTCGGATGAAACACTTAAGAAAATCAAATCTGCAGAGGATATTGCATATTTTAATGACAATGTGCGCAGCGGGTATTCTCTATTCGGCTTTTATCCTGTTTGCCTGCAGTCGGGAATATGACGAAGGTAATGCCGTCTATCAGCAAATTCGCCAAATGATGGAGTCGCCGGCACCCTCTGCCACCCGAGCCAGCCAATTTCCGAAGACTGCCGGCAAAGTACCGGCGGAAGAAAAGCGCGATCTACCGGCCGCCAGCATTGACTTCTTATCCCTGGAAAAAATTAATCCTGACGTGGTGGGATGGCTGGCCGTTGAAGGCGCCGGGATTGACTATCCGGTGGTACAGGGTAAAGACAATGATTATTATCTTCAACACCTGTTCACCGGTGAACGGAACAAACTAGGCTCCATATTTATGGATTATAGTAATCACAGTGATTTTTCAGATAGAAACACGATTATTTACGGACACAATATGCAAAACGGTTCCATGTTCTCCTCTCTGGCAAAGTATAAAAAGCAAAGCTACTATGACAGTTTCCCAGCTATGGTGCTTTATACTCCCCGCGGTAACTATAAAATTCATTTGTTTGCCGGTATTATTGTCGACGGAAACGATAGGTCATCTATTCGACTAAATTTTAAAGATGATCAAGAATTTCAAGCTTATATTAAATTACTTAAAAAGGATTCAACTTT
>DATMYB010000541.1:0-8385 GCA_035561215.1 Syntrophomonas sp.
AATTATATCTTTGGCGCTGGATTCATCATAATACTTTTGCGAAGCAAACCAATTCTGGGCGGTTAGATTGGGAATCGCCTCTTTCAGCGTTTCCCACGGGAAACAAAGATAAAGGATACTCTGGTTATCCGCTATATCAGCGGTAAAAGTTATGATCGCAATGGTTTCATTGGGGGATATGATTTGGCTGAATTGGATGTTGGTTTCCAGCCCGTCAATCTGCGGTTCAAAACGAAATACGTCTGACCAGGCCACCGCCATATTGTCCAGAATTTTTTGGTTTAAGGTCTTGAGTACCTTCATTTCAATTTCCGTCAGTTCCTTGTCGGACACTTCTTTCTTTCCCGTACCTCCAAACAACAAATCAATAATCGGCTCAATAAAGGTACTGCCGTACTCCATAACGGCGCTGCCGTTTAAAGGCGGCATTTGGAATACGGTCATCAGCACCGAGCCGCTGATGCTGAGCAAAAACTCTTCATAGGTTATTTGCTCCACCGTCGCGATTTTGATGTCCACACTGCTTCGCAAATACCCGGATAGAAAGTTGGCGAGAATCCTGGCTAAATTCTCGTTTATCATATATAAGGTTCTGAGTTGGTCCTTGGTGAATTTATTGGGTTTGCGAAAATCGTATTTTTTAGCGACCACCTGTGGCTCTTCGGGGATCTGTTCCTGAAGAGTCTCTTGGCCGGACATCATGGCCCCAATTAAATAATCGATTTCTGATTGGGAAAGAACTTCACTCATGATATAGACCCCTTATATTAATGCCTTTTCAATGGCTTGCAACACCCGTTCCGCTTTAAAAGGTTTAACCAGAAAATCCTTCGCCCCTGCTTTAATCGCGTCCATGACCAGCGCTTGCTGCCCCATGGCGCTGCACATGATCACTCTGGCGGTGGAGTCCTCCGCTATTATGTCCTTCACGGCGGAGATACCGTCTTTATCCGGCATCGTTATATCCATCGTCACCAGGTCGGGTTTTAATTGCTTGTACTTCTCTACCGCTTCAATTCCGTTGGCTGCTTCTCCGACTACTTCATAACCGTTGCGCGTAACAATGTCTTTTATCATCATCCTCATAAAAGCAGCATCATCAACAATAAGAATAGACTTGCCCACCAACACATCACTCCCGTAAAAAATTGCTAATTGCTATTTTAATGAGCCTATTTCCTCAGTTGCTTTTTTGAGCAGTTCATCCTGATATGAAATCATTTTGCTGTTAAATGAATGACCTCGGGCTGTGGTAATCATTTCGCTCAAATTGTAGATCATATCCACATTGGAATTTTGGAGACTTCCCTGTACCGGTTTTAAACTGGTATTTTGATTCGTGATGGTTTCGGCCGAAGCCGTAAAACCGAGGTTTGACTTAGACAGGGTCTCTTTATTCAAGATATCGACCAGATAAAAATCCTGGTCAGGTTTACCGTCCACCATTTTAACCGCGCCGGTTGCCCCCACTACCTGATTCCCGCTTTGATCGTATAAATATCCCTGACTGTCGCATTGGAACGATCCTGCCTGGGTATAAACGGGTCCGTTTTCAGTATTGACCGTAAAAAACGTATCTCCACTGACGGCGAAGTCATACGTCCGCCCGGTAATGGTGACAGAACCGTTATTGAAATCACTGGCCACTCCGGCCGACTTAATGCCTTCTCTTTCATTGATAAAATTCCTGAAATAAATCTTCTCTTGTTTAAAACCTGTCGTGTTAGCATTGGCCAGGTTATGGGCCAACGAATCCAGCTTGCTCTCCATAGCGTTAAGACCGGTATTGGAACAGTAAATTCCTCTGATCACATGACTCCCCTCCTACTTTCATATCGGTTATTGTCTTCAATTGTTTAATTGGGCAAACCGCTGGCCTGGAGTTCCATTTTGCTGCGCAATTCCGCCAAAGCCATTGTTTTTAACTGGGAAACCCTGGATACGCTTACCTCAAGTATGCTGGCGATTTCTTTTAAATTAAGTTCTTCATAATAATAAAGGGTCAGTATTAAGCGCGGTCTTTCTTCCAGGGTTTCTATCGCCTCGCTGAGACAGCGCAGCTGTTCCTTTTTCAGCAGGGTTGCGTCCGGAGCGTTATCCTCCGGCGCTCTTAAAGTATCTTTGATGGTCAGTTCGTCAAACCCCAGCGTTTGTTCCAATGAAACGGAAGCCATCAATTGGAAAGATTGCATCACCTCTTCGATTTCGTCTCTGCCCATATCCACCTCTTTGGATATGTCCTCGATGGATACTTCCTTGTCGGTGTGAGCGGCTATCCGCTCCATGGCTTCGGTAATCAATTGCACCTTCTGCCAGGAATTTCGCGACAGCGGAGAATCCCTCCGCAAGGCATCAAGGATGGCCCCGCGAATGCGCTTGGAAGCAAAAGTGGCAAACTGCACCCCTTTGTCAGGCTGAAAACGCCCGATTGCTTCCATCAATCCCAAAACTCCATAACCAATAACATCTTCCTTATTCCAGTGGTTGGGCATTTTAACGTCAAGACGGTCAACGATCAGTCTTACCAGCGGCAGATATGAATTGGGATCAATCGCATTGTCTTTATTCATCATCAATACCATCCTTGTTTAATTGGATCGCCCTGCGCCAGCAATAGAAGACATATTTTACAATCATATCTTCATTCTTCTGGGAAATATTAACAAACTCCATTCCAACTTCATAATGGCTTAAATTTTCTTCGCACCTCACGACCTCTCCCAGCAACTTCAAATCCGTATTGATGGCGTCGGTGGATAAGTGCATGCTGAGGGCAACGATTACCTGTGTGGGCAACGGTTTGTCTAAGGTTAAAGAAAGTCCGCGTCCGCTTAGATCCCTTAGATAAGCTTCCCGGGTAAGTTTGATTTGCTTCCATTTATCCGGATAAGTTGTTCCCAACACCTCATATTTCACCGGCAACAAGGTTTTGATCCTGACCAGTTGCCTGCGGTTTGCGGGGTCGACTTTTTCCGGCAGCCGCAGAATCACCAGTTTTATATCTGTATCCAGTATTTTGCGAACGACCTCGGTTCCGAAAGCATACCTAGTCTTATCTATGAGCACCGACACTACCACCTCGTCGCCTACCTCAAGATGTAACGGCTGCCCTTTGTATAGGGGGAGCATGACGGCAAATGAATCTTGGAAAATATCCTGAATGAGACTGTGGGCATAAACGCGATGGTCATCATTGGCTAAGGCTATTTCTATTCTGCTGTTGATCTTAAGCACTTTTCCAGAAATCATGGATTTTCCTCACTTCAAAACGGTTAATAATGGGTGGATAAAATTGGTCGGACGATTGAGACCGTCCCTCAATAAACCACGTCCTTCATTATATAATCGGCTAATAACTCAGGATTGGCCGTCTCCAAATCATCCGGCACATTTTGACCGTTGGTCACATACGCAATGGGCAGACCCGTTAGATAAGCAACATTCAGCAGTATGCCCGGATATTCGGTTTCATCGATTTTCGTTACAATCAGCTGGTGATAAGGAATAATCTTATATTCATCAATGAGGTGCATCACATCTTTGAACCTGGTGGCCGCACTGATCACCAAATAAGTTTCCAGCTCTTTAACGACTTCCAGGAAGGTTTTTATTTCCAGCAATTGAAAACGATTCTTGGGAGGGCGGCCGGCCGTATCAATAAGAATCAGATCTTTATCCTGGTTTTCTTGGACAGCCTCTCGCAATTCTTCCGGCGACGAAACCACATCAAAGGATGCTCCCAGAATTTCCGCGTAGATCCGCATTTGTTCCACGGCTCCGACGCGGAAGGTATCAATCGTGATCAGACTGATGCTGGAATTATTAAACAATGCATGGATCGCTGCTATCTTGGCTATAGTAGTCGTTTTGCCGACCCCCGGCACGCCTACAAAAGCCATTATCCGCGGTTTTTCCTGAGGAGCCGGAACGGTTTTAAAAACGGTCTGCAGGCGTCGACGCAGAAACTCTTTCATCTCCTGGTAATTTTTAACCGCGTCGATATCCTCCAGCAAATAGGTGATGATGTCAGGCTCCACTTCGATTTTCAGCAGGCATTGATTGATTTTATGGGCAGCCAAAGCATTGGGCCGATTGGCCAATTTCAAACCGGGACTTTCGTCAGTCTCCGGCTGACCGTCGGCTGCGCCGTAATAGCTCTGTTCAATCGCGGCCGTGATCTCTAATTTGACCGGGCTGATCCAGCCTCTCAGGCCTGCTTCCCTGATCCTGCGGCTGCTGACGATAACGGCGTCTGAGCCCAGATCCTGCTTGATCATCTGCAGAGCTTCCTTCATGTTGCTGACTACGTAACGTTTAACTTTCATCGGCAGTTAACGACCCCTTAATTTCAATATCAAGATCCGGATTGATTTCGCTGATCGAAAGTACCGCGACGCTAGGTTTGAATCTCTCAATCAAGCGGCGGAACGGCAGTCTGATTCGGGACGAACACAGCACCACCAGCGGCAATCCCAGCACCATAAATTGTTTTTCCATGGCATCCAACTGATTGAATATATGCTTGGATAATTCCGGCGAAATGGCCGGATAACTCCCCTGGGGAAAATTCTGTATCGATTCCGTCAGCTTGGTTTCCAAGGCGGGGTCTATGGTTACAAAGCTGATTTTTCCGTCGATTGAGTACTGTTTGCTGATATTACGCATCAGCGCCTGACGACTGGATTCGATTAGATAATCGATATTTTTGGAATTCCGGGAGGCGTCGGCCAGTGCTTCCAGAATTGTTTCCAAATCACGAATGGACACTCTTTCTTTGAGCAAGGCCTGAATGACCTTTTGGATATCACCTACCAGCAACTGATTGGGAACCACTTCTTCCACCAGCGCTTCATTGCTTTCCCGAACCGTATCCAGCAATTCCTGCACATCCTGTCGGGAGATGATTTCATGGGCATAGGTCTTGATGAACTCGGTCAGATGCGTGATCAAAACGGTAACGGCGTCGACCACGGTAAACCCGTCCATTTCGGCCTTATCTTTATTCTTTTCGGTGATCCACCAGGCGGGGAACCCGAAAGTGGGCTCCGTCGTTTCCAGACCTTCTATTTTTATTTCCTGATCATCGGGATTCATCGCCAGATAATAATGGGGCATTAACTCGCCGCCGCTGATGTCAATGCCGCGAATTTTGAACCGGTAGGCGTTGGGCATCAACTGCAGGTTATCCCGGATGCGGATCGGACGTATATATATGCCCAACTCCAGGGCGCACTGTTTTCTGACCCCTGCCAGGCGATTCAGCAAATCGCCGCCGGTGTTTTCATCCACTAAAGTAATCAGATTGTAGCCAATTTCGATCTCCAACGGATCGACTTTGAACAATCCCTTGATGTTTTCCGGTTCTCTGGGCGCCGGCGCCGCACTTTTCTGGGACGTCTGCAGCTCGCGTTTTACTTTGAGCTGTTCTTCCTTGTTCAAAGCAAAAGCAGTATAGCCGGTTCCCGCCGCTAGAATCAGAAAAGGCAGGAACGGCAAACCGGGTATAATTGCCAATATGAACAGCAAAACCGCCGTCAGGCCGATAGCCCGCGGGAATTTGCCGAATTGGCCGGTAAGATCAAAGCCGAAGCTCTTGCCGTTCATAGCCCTGGTTACCATAATTCCTGTCGCCGTGGAAGTCATTAACGCCGGGATCTGCGCCACCAAACCTTCGCCGATGGTCAACAGCGTATAGGTACGCATCGCATCCATGATCGACATGTCTCTTTGCAGGGTACCGATGGCGATTCCGCCGATAATGTTGATCAAAGCGATGACAATGCCGGCGATGGCGTCGCCTTTGACGAATTTGCTGGCGCCGTCCATGGAGCCGAAAAAGTTGGCTTCCTGCTGCAGTTTTTTTCTTTTTTCCCGGGCTTCGTTGTCCGATATCAAGCCCGCGCCCAGGTCGGCGTCGATGCTCATTTGTTTGCCCGGCATGGCGTCCAGGGTAAACCGGGCGGCAACTTCGGCGGTTCGGCCCGCGCCGTTGGTAATTACGATAAACTGCACCAGGGTGATGATCAGAAAGATCACCATACCCACCACATAATTGCCGCCCACCACGAAAGTACCGAATGAATCAATAATTTTTCCGGCATCGGCATCGTTGAGTATGTGGCGGGTAGCGGAAATGTCCAACGCCAGCCTGAATACCGTGATCAGCAGCAGCAGGGTCGGAAACACGGATAACTCCAAAGCATCGGTGATAAACAGCGACATCAGCAGCATAATAATACCGCTGGCCAGACTGCAAGCCAGTAATATATCCAGCAATGGGGTGGGAAGGGGGATGATAATGATCCCGACAATGGCCACGACCACCGCCGCGATTACCATATCGCTGCGGCCGCCGAGTCTATATTTTTGCAATGCCTTTAAGTGGTCAGCCATATTCAACTTCTCGCTCCATTACGTTTATTTCTCTCCATGGCATAAATAGCGGCAATGATTCCCGCCACCGCGTGGTACAGTTCAACCGGAACATAGTCTCCGATTTCGGTGCTCTTATATAAGGACTGGGCCACGGGCTTGTCCTCTATGATAGGAACTTTATGCTCCCGGGCCAATTCCTTGATTCTCTCCGCCACATAGCCGGCGCCTTTAGCTATGATCTGGGGGGCTTCCATATCGTCGTTGTACTTTAAAGCAATAGCCAGATGCGTAGGATTGGTTACCACCACCGTCGCCTCCGGTATACTTTGCATCATGCGGTTCATGCTCATCATCCGCTGTTTTTCCCGGAGCTTGGCCTTAATGAAGGGATCTCCTTCCGTCTGTTTCATTTCCTTTTTTATTTCATCCACCGACATGCGCATGTTTCTGGCAAATTCCCATTTTTGATAAGCGAGATCAAAGAACGCTATTACCAGGAAAGCGCCGGTGGCTATAATCCCCACGCGAAACAGCAATTTGCTCAGATAATCCACGCTGAATCCAAGGCCGGTTTCAATCAGGATCATCGTATCCGGCAAGGCTTTCCGCACCACATTGTAAGTGATTAAACCGATGATGGTTATCTTCAGCAGAGTCTTTATAAATTCCACCAGGGCGCGTTTGGAAAATATTCTTTTAAAGCCTTCAATAGGATTGATATGTGACAGTTTGGGCTTCACGCCTTCCACCGCCACCACTATTCCCACCTGGAAAAAATTCACCAGCAGACCAAATACAATCGCGGTGGCAAAAATCGGAGCTAATATTTTCAAGAAAACCATCAAGGTCAATTTGAGCAGATACATAATGTAGGGGATGCTCAAGGACAAACCCATTTCATTCCCCAATATCTGCCGAACATAAGCGGAGATATTTTCGCCCAGATAACCTCTGATGCTGTACAATACGATAATAACTGCAATCACTACTACGGCGGCGTTCAGATCGGTGCTGCGGGCCACCTGGCCTTTTTCTCTGGCCTCCCGTTTGCGATGGGGCGTCGCCGGCTGGGTTTTCTCCTCAGTGGCGGCGGCGAAATAAAGTCCGAAACCCCACTCTCCCGCTCCGGCAACCGCAGCTCGTACGCTGGCAACGCGTTGATACTGCCAGGCCCAGGCGGCCAGTAATAGCGTTATGAAAACCAGACCGTTCATCGTCAATGCAGTCATCGGACCATCCTCGTCATAATTGTGCCGATATCGCTGGTCATTTGGGTGAAAATATGATTGGCCATCATTGTCAGCAGAGGCAGCGTGACAATGAGGGTCAGCAATCCGGCGCCGGTTTTAATAGGGAAACTCATAATAAAAATGTTCAGTTGGGGCACGGTTCTGGCCACCAACCCCAAGGCCACATCACATAACACAAAAACCACCATGAACGGCAACGCGATGCGTACCCCCAGAGCAAACACCTGAATAAACAATTGCACCACAGAGGGGACAAAAGTTATGGTTAACAGACTGCTCATGGGAATCACGGTATAACTGTAAGCGATGGCCCGCAAAAGTGTGTGATGCCCGTCCACTGCCATAAACAACAATATTTGATAAATGTAAAAGAACTGTCCCATCAGGGTAATCCTGCTCTGACTTTGCAGATCCAGCACCACGGCCATGGAAAAGCCCATCTGGATATCCACAAATTCCCCCGCCATTCTAAAGGCGGAAAAAATAAGCGTGCTTATATAACCAATCGTCAGGCCCACCAGGGTCTCTCTTATGATCAGGAACGCATATTGCAATAAATCAACGTCCAGCGGTATCGACGGAATCACCGGCATCAACAGTGCCGTAAAAAAAGCGCCGAATCCGATTTTAACCAGTGCAGGCGTATTCTTAATAGAAAAAAACGGTAACAAAAAGATACATGAAGTTATGCGGGCGAAAACAAGAAAACCCCACTGCAGGCTTTCCACTTGTAACATTTGCTTTCCCCCTAAGAAATTAC
>DATMYB010000542.1:0-3828 GCA_035561215.1 Syntrophomonas sp.
TTATAATATTTAAAAAAGGAAAAAATATGGTAAAAGCTCTGAACAAGTTTGTGTGTCGGGACTGCGGCTTTGAAAGCGCGAAATGGCTGGGAAAATGTCCCGGCTGCGGGGCGTGGAACAGTCTGTTGGAAGAGAGCGCCGCGCCTCCAGCCCGGGGCAGGAGTACCCGCAGTGTAGAGGCGATGCCCCTGAATTCCATACCTGAAACCCAGGTATTCAGGATTTCCAGTGGATTTGAGGAACTGGACCGGGTTCTGGGGGGAGGAATGGTTCCGGGGTCTTTGATTCTGCTGGGGGGTGATCCCGGCATCGGCAAATCGACCCTGCTTTTACAGGCCGCCTATAATTTGGCCCGCCAGGGGCGTAAAGTATTATATCTTTCCGGGGAAGAATCGCCGGTGCAAATTCGTTTGCGCTCGGTGAGGCTGGGTATCGAAACAGACCGGATCAATTTGCTGAACGAGCAGAATATTGATTTGTTAAGCAGCTATATAAATGAAACCGACCCGGATCTGGTTATTATTGATTCCATTCAGACGGTGTATTCGGAGGACTTGAGTTCGATTCCCGGCAGCGTTTCGCAGTTAAGGGAATGTACCGCCAAACTAATGGCCCTGGCTAAGCAAAGTCAGCGGGTGTTTTTTCTGGTGGGGCACGTAACCAAGGACGGAGCTCTGGCCGGACCCAAAGTGCTGGAGCATATGGTCGACGTGGTGGTTTATTTCGAAGGGGATAAAAACTATTTGTTCAGAATTCTGCGTGGGGTTAAAAATCGTTTCGGCCCCACCGATGAGATAGGGTTGCTGGAAATGAGCGGGCAAGGCTTGGTCGAGGTGGCAGATCCGGCGCGGATATTTTTGAACAGCAGCGAGCTGGATGTTAGTGGTTCTGCAGTAGTAGCCAGCTTCGAAGGCAGCCGTTCCCTGCTGATCGAAATCCAGGCCTTAGTTGCCTATGGCAGTCCCGGTTACGTCAAACGTATGGCGGCAGGCGTCGACCAGAACCGGCTGGCCATGATTATTGCCGTAATGGAAAAGAAGCTGAATCTCAATTTGTCGGCTTATGATGTTTTTCTGAAAGTGACCGGAGGCGTTTTTATAAGAGACCCGGCGGTGGATTTAGGCATTGCCGCCGCCATATTATCCAGCTTACAGGAAAAGACTCTGCCCCGGGACATGATGTTTATCGGAGAAATAGGCTTGTCCGGGGATATACGTCCGGTACCTTTTTTAGACAGCCGGCTCAAGGAAGGCAAAAAAATGGGCTTTAAAAAAGCGGTTATACCGTCGGGACAGACTAAATCCGGTTTGGAAATAACCGATATATATATATGGGAGATCCGCAGCTTGGGACAATTAATTGAGATTTTAGTGGGGGGATAAGCTTGGCAGAGGATATTAATCGAAGCAATTTCCGCAAATCGTTGAAGTTACTAGCCCCGGGTACGATTTTTCGAGTGGGCATCGAAAATGTCCTGCAGGCCAATACCGGAGGGTTGATTGCAGTGGGGGACTCCCCTGAATTGATGAGTCTGGTAAGCGGCGGCTTTAAAATCGACTGTGAATTTACCCCGTCGCGTTTATATGAACTGGCCAAAATGGACGGGGCCATCATAACCAATAGCGATACTTCCCGCATTATACTTGCTAATGCCCAATTAGATCCTAACCCCAATCTTCCTACGCGGGAAACCGGTATCCGCCATCGTACCGCTGAACGGGTGGCCCAGCAGACCGGAATACTGGTAGTAGCTATTTCCCAACGGCGCAGCGTGGTCACCTTGTATCAAGGGAATACCACCTTCCGCTTGCGTGATATGGCCTCTATTCTGGTAAAAGCCAATCAAGCGCTGCAGACCCTGGAAAAATACCGCAATGTATTGATTCAAGAGTTACAGCGTCTGGGAAGCATGGAATTTGAAGATGTGGCAACGGTAGCTGAAGTATGCGGAGTTTTGCACCGTTGTATCAGAGTTCTGAATATTGCCGAGGAAATAGAGAACTACATAGCAGAGCTGGGCAGCGAGGGGCGGCTGGTGAAAATGCAGTTGGACGAATTGGTCGTCAATGTCCTCGAAGAGGCCATCCTCATTATTAAAGATTACTCCCACGCTCCCGATAAAAGCCCCCAGGAGTTACTCAATACCATGCTGCGGGCTTTTGAGGAAGACATATCCGATTCGGTATATATCGCCCGAATTTTATCGCTGGGAACCACCAGCAGCCATCTTGAACAGTTGGTTTCGCCTCGCGGCTACCGCATGCTTAATAGGATCCCCCGTATTCCGCTGACGATTATCGATAATTTGGTAGAAAGATTCGAAATGCTGAAATATATCCTGCCGGCATCAATTGAAGAACTGGATGATGTTGAAGGCATCGGTGAAGTTCGTGCCCGCTCCATTAAAAGCGGTCTGCAGCGTATGCAGGAACAAACGTTGCCGAGGTATATCGTGTGATTCCGGTAGCTTGTTAAAACTCAAAATCCCCCGCCTGCTATTGATGGGCGGGGGATTTTACATCCTGTTCATGCATTTGTTTTAATTCCGATTTAACTCCAGGAACCGGGGATTTTATCTCATGTTGTAAATGCCTAAGGCTTCGGCCTCTTTGTATTCATTGATGAATACATCGTAAAGGTTTATGTCCAGCGTGTTGCACAAGGCCGCCGTATAAAACAAAAGCTTGCCCAACTCGCTGATGATTACCTCTTTGCACTGAGGACACAACTGGCCTCTTAAATGATTATCCAAATAAGATTTTAATTCATTGATGGATTCGACATCATCAGGCAGTTGAATCTTTTTGGCTTCAACTGAAACGCAACCGCAGTTGGTAACTGATTTGATGACGGATCGGTTTACCCGGCAGGTAGCTTCGCTGAGCTTGGAGGTTATATCCAAAACGCTATGATGACGAATAAGCAGATTGTCAACCGTATTTTGGAACTGGTCACAAATTAGATCCTTCAAGAGGTTCGCCTCTTTTCCTCCTGCATTTCTATCAGTATAGCCCTGCCGCGGAAGCTTTGTCAATTGATGAACTCCGCCATAATTCCTGCCGTTGATCTAATCTTCGTCTCTTTGCGCTAATAAGCGTCTCATACTGTCATAGTTGCATACAGATAAGGGCCTTAAATACGAACATGGTAACGTTGCTGGTATAATTTTCATTATTTACCGCCACAATATCAGTGGAGGTGTAATTATGCATAAGAGATTCAAGTTTGTTTCATTGTTGGTGTTTGCCCTGATATCCGGTTTGTGGGTCAGCTATATTGCCGGCATGTACTGGGATTTGACACCGGCTTGGCGTATAGCCGCCGGTTTCGGAGCTACGGGTGTCTTTTTTGAGGTTGCCAGTTTGATTTCCAACGTTGCCAGCAAAGGGATAACAAGATTCAATTTCCTGCTGGACAATACCGGTATTGAAATTATGTTCGGAGGTTCGCTGGGTCTGCTGGTGGGAGTGCTGCTGGGTCTGATCACTTGCTATCCTTTCTCCCGGGTTAGTTTATTGGGGGGGTATCTGCCTCTGACCATATTTGTGCTTTGCGCTTACCTGGGCTGGAAAATCGGCACCCGCCGGGCATCTGAGCTTTGGCAGTTGCTGCCCGTAAGCGGTAAGTTCGAAGTCAGAGAAAATAACGATACGCCCAACAAAATACTTGATACCAGCGCCATCATCGACGGACGTATCTATGATGTTGCCTTGAGCAAGTTTCTGGAGGGCAAATTGCTGGTACCCATGTTTGTGGTGGAGGAACTGCAGCACATCGCCGATTCATCTGATAATCTCCGCCGCGGTAAAGGCCGCCGGGGGCTGGAGC
>DATMYB010000543.1:0-4197 GCA_035561215.1 Syntrophomonas sp.
TCCAGTAATCACGATCTTTAGTCGTTAAAAAAGGCGAATTACTTTTTATTTGCCGACGAATGGTTGATAGTGCACCTTGAAGATAAAACAATATGTCTTCTTTTGCTTTGTCACATTCTCCTGGAGGCATTGCATTTCTTCTATGCCGTAATGCTTGTTGTAGAATAGGTCTCTGTGTTCTCTCGGTTGCCTGAGTAAAGGAACTCCATTCTGTGCTGTTCCAAAACCAAAGTGGCACCTGAAGAAGGTTTTCACCACTTTTCGGTTCAACTTTAAAAATACGAGGCTTAAGAGCCCCCGTGTCTTTTTCAAAAGCGCGCTCGTACTCCCCATTTGGATCCAATACAAGGAATCTAGCATTAGGCGGTTTATTATTGTTCATTGCCGCTTCCAACGACCACCGGATTAACCCAGCAACTGAACATGACTTACCGCTTCCAGTATTACCGAGCACAGCCAGATGCCGCCCGAAAAGCCGGTCAGGATCTACGCGAACATCTGCATTGCCTGCCAGGGGGCTGGTGCCGATCTTGATCCATAAATTTTTCCCGGATTCAACGATGGAATGAAGCTGTTTTTGGGTGGGAAGCAGGACGCTATCGCCAATGGAAGGGAAAGAGTCGGCACCACGTTGAAAGTGATAATTCTCATTTATACCGGCCGCTGTCGTTTTATGAAGAGTGCCGAGGGGATTAAGGCTCATTTTACGTAGTGGGTAGGGCAGATCCACCAGACCAAAATCCTGCATTCCACGCCGCTTGGGATAAGCGGATCTTTCAATAGTAAGCCATTGCACCTGTCCCACCATGTATCCCTCATCGCTGGGAATAAGCACATAGCTATTAACCCGCGGGAAGGGACGAGGTGTTCCGGTATTTAAGGCAATCGAGTCCGGAGCTTCGATGTCCAGCAGGACTTTAATCTCATCCGGAGAAACGAATTCAACTGTTCCGATTCGTAGCGACTCTGCATATTCCAGCGGACTGGGGTTCATTCTTGATCACCTTCTCCTGCCCTGCCATTATTAGTCTTATCTGCCTGTTCGATCCCGAAACGAGCCTTTAGCAGTTCGGCCATTCGGAAGGTGGTACGGTCAATAGCCGGTTTGGGCAAATAGTGGTCAACCAGAGTTTTAAGATCTCCAAGATGATTGCCGATTAACAAGGTAATCTGAGCCTTCCGGGCAGTTTTTTCATAGGTTTTTACGATCCGCTCCATTGGATCATTATACGAGATAATAACCAGATGGGTAGAGGGAATAGTGAGCATATCCTCAATGACTCTGTTGATATGCTCATCGCCGAAACTATATCCATAAGTAACCAAAGTACTATTTGGCCGGCATACTGCCGCAGCAAAATCACGGAACAATTCTACATAAGGATAAGCGGCTGTTTCACGGTCTTTGGCAGAGTTCGGGTAAATCATTAGGTTTCCAGCCTTTGCACCTGACAGTCCTGGTGCATTTAAATAAGGATCAACGGAATCGGCGCCAAAAGGTAGTCCAAAGCGGCGAATATCTCGGCCGGCATAAATCCAATCTACAGACCCATGGAGTTTAGTGAAACGGGTAACTCCCTCCAAATAGCGAGGTTCTCCCCGTATACCAGGTGGGTTGTAATGCATATCAATATTCAATCGTGACGAGCGAAAAATAGGAGTAAGACTGCCTATAAAACGATCCAGTAAATGCATACCCGCGATCTCGGCGCCAGCTTCAATCAAACGATCGTAACTGGTTGTAAAAACCTGTAACCTATCCCGGGTCCCGGCACGACTGGCAAAGCTCATCAAAAAATTAACTAAATAATTGAATGCCGTTTCTCTTTTCTGGTCGCTGGCTGTAATAATGTTTTTCTCCCCAGCAAGAATGGATTCGGCAAATTCATTTAGTACTTTTACAATATCGTTCCTTAGCTGGCTGATTTCACTTTTCAATTTCCCGGAGCCCCGGAAAGTTGCTGATTCAGGGCAATAATAGCCTAGCCCGGATAATAGTTCGTTGGCTACACGAATCTGATCTTCAATGTTAGCATCATTTCTACCGGCATCCCGTGCGGTTTTATCAGCTGCTTCGCTTATTTGAGCATTAAAAATGCTGAAGCAGCCCTTATTCATACCAGGAAGGCTTTTTTCTAAAGCGATGTGATGGACCGCATGCGTTAATCCGGAGCCAACAAGTAGAGATAAATGTTCTGACTGAAACAATGCAGTGAGCCAGGGTTCAATCCTGGCTCGAAGTATGTCCGGCCCGAACAAATCTTCTTTGAGCCAAGAACAATCCGAATCAGAACTAAGTTTAAATTTTTCCTCATCTGATTTTTCAAAACGTACAGGCTGATAATCATCCCGGCTCTTCAGGATATTTTCCTCTGATTTATAGCTCCGATTTTCCTTTTCCTCGCTCATTGTCTACACCTCACTCTTTACCCTGAAAACCTTCATCACCTCATCACCCAGATGATTGATAACCTTAACAGCAATGCGCTCGTTTTTTGGCTTTTCGAAAGGCCGGGATGTGTCGCTGTGTAAGGTCTCCCAGGCTTCTGCATTGATCTCGGCTTTGAGTGTAGTTTTGAGCGCTTTGTAAGGATCATTAGCACCCAAAAAATAAGCATGGCGTACAAAAAAGCTTTCTTCATTGTAATCAGTGTCGATGAACCAACAGGCAATCCCCTCGGCCCCATCACTGCGGACTTCGCCGGTGTTAGGGTGAAATACGTCCACGCCATTGATCTTAACCTGAATCTGCCCTTTGTCTGCATCGATAATATCGATATCCGGCTCGCCGAAGATGACGAACAGGTTGCCCTTGCCGGTGTTCTTCAAATCATCAGCCATGTGCAGGTCGGCGTTCATACGTGCTTTGAGCACCGGAATGCGACCCAGTTTGGTAAATTCCGAGGAGTGAGCATCATAATTAAAGGCACAGGTGATAAGTAGATCGAAATCGGCATCACCCGCCTCCCGGGCGGCCGCGACCAAATCGGGGCGGGATACGGTGCCAAATTCCGGCCCAACAAAAATGGCGGCTCGCTTCTCGATGGCGGAATCTTCGTCAACAATACTATAGCGGCCTTCGGCGCAGATCATCTCGCCCGGCCAGGGACTTATGGAAGAAAAAGAAATCTTATCTTCTTTATGCGCCTGCTGCACACCGGCGGTTTTTAGGTTTTCAAGGATCATCCGAACAAAGTCCCGTTCTTCTCCATAACCCGTTTCCGACTCAGCAAGTTCATCAAACAGCTCGTCTTTCTCATCCACCGCCAGCATGCGGTGCGGCGACAGGCTTTCAACAGTGAAAGGCCCGGCAACGCGAACTTTTTTGTTGTCCTCGTATGGTTTATCGTAAAGATATTCGAAATCGGCTTTTGCGTCGATTGAGGCATCGATCTCCCTCTGCCGACCAATGCGCTGTTCCCACCACTGAGCGTGAAGTTGCTTCGCCTGATCCGGCCACTTCTTATCCGCCTCTCGGGGAATCTCCCACTCCTCCCACTTTTTGTTTAGAGCTTTATTAAGTTTTTCCCGAAGGGACTCCAGCGTCTCCTGGAATTTATCCCAGATTACATCTATCTCGGTGTTGTTCGCGATTGACTTTAGCGTAATATGGGGCACTCTTTTATAAACAAAGCCCTGGCGGATATCGTCACAGGTTGGTGTTCCAGAAGGAGCCGTGCGGGTAATTTCTGCTTCCTTAAGCCGTCCCTCGCGGCTGTCGGCTAAAAAGTAATACGGATAGCGGGCACCCATAATGCGAGCTCGAGCCAGTGCCAACGCAACGCGGGAAGTGTCAATAGTAATCCAGCGTCTCCCCCATTGTTCGGCGACATAAGCAGTGGTGCCTGATCCACAGGTTGGATCGAGAACGAGATCACCAGGATCCGTACTCATAAGAATACAGCGTTGAATAACATTCGTATTAGTCTGAACAACATATTGTTTATCATCAGCGCCAACTGTATCACTCCATGGAGCAGTCATTTGCGATGATTCGCTTTCATCTGCGTAAAGAATATAACATAAGCGATTACCTTCTGGCTGAATCCTATTTGCCTTTTTTAAATGATCAAGTCCTTCAATGGTTGTACCAAAGCCATTTTTAGGATGTTTGTATAGCTCACCGCAAAATTCATATTCAAACATACCCGAATCCATACGTCCTGAAGGTTCAAGTGACTTCAACCGATATATTCT